>JAZORV010000241.1:0-8365 GCA_045656785.1 Acutalibacteraceae bacterium
GAAATTAAAGAGAAAATAGAGAGTGCTGCGGCAGGCCTTTATGAAAAAACAGGCGCGAAGCACTGCTTTATTGCGCTCGAAATGGACAACTCCCCCGAATGGATAGTTGCCTTCTGGGCAATTTTGATGAGTGGAAACAAGCCTTATCTTGTCAATCTGCGCTATCCATCCTCTCTTTCAAACGGAATCTTAAAAACCTTAAAAATAGAGTATATCATTTCCGGTAAGGAGAGCTCCCTTTCGGGAAAAACTCTTCTTATTTCCGAATTAAATGGAGAGAAAGCTCCGCCTAAAGAGGTTTTCGAGGATGAAATTGCCTTCTCCTCCTCTGCCACCTCGATGAATGAGGTCGTCTGTTTTTACAGCGGTAAGCAGATATCCGAGCAGATAATGAATTTTGAAGGCATCATAAAGCTCGAGCCGAGAATTGCAAAGCATTATAAAGGAAGCTTAAGGCAGCTTGCCTTCCTACCTTTTTACCATGTTTTCGGGCTTTTTGCGGTTTATTTTTGGTACACTTTTTTTGGAAGAACGCTTGTATTTTTAAGAGATTATTCTGCCGAAACCATTCTCAAGACCGTTCGCCGACATAAGGTTACGCATATTTTTGCAGTTCCGCTTTTGTGGCATACGATAGAAAAAAGCGTTATGGAAAAAGCGCAGGAAAAAGGTGATAAAAAGGTTAAGAAGCTCGAGCGCGGTCTTAAAATCACAACTGCGCTTCAAAACCTTTTCCCTTCTATGGGCGCCGCTATTGCGAAGCGAATGATGAGCGAGGTTACGGATAAGCTCTTCGGGAGCTCGATTATGTTTCTCATAAACGGCGGAAGCTATATTAAAGATTCAGCGCTTTATCTTCTAAATGGCCTTGGATATAACATTTACAATGGCTATGGTATGTCGGAAATCGGCATCACTTCTGTTGAGCTTGGGAGAAAACCTAAGCAAAGAAACCGAAATTCTATTGGAAGGCCCTTCTCCTCGGTTGAATACAATATCGTGGACGGAGTTTTGTTTGTTCGAGGTTCATCCCTTTGCACAAGGAAGCTTATAAACGGAGAGGAACAGCTTTTTGAGGGCTGGTTTAACACCGGCGACAATATGGAATGTCGAAAAGGAGATTATTTCATTCTCGGAAGAATGGGAGACGTTGTAATTGGCGAAAACGGAGAAAATATCAATCCCGATTCCATAGAAAAGCTCTTTTCGATTTCCGATATTATCGGGCTTTCGGTTTTGGGGCTTAAAAATGATGATAGTGAAGAGCTTTCTTTAGTTGCGCAGATAAATGAATATATTTCTGAAGAAGCTCTTTCCAATATAAAGCGAGAGATATACGAAATAAATGACACTCTCCCAAAAGCTTCCTCAATAAAGAAATTTTATTTCACTAATGATGACATATGCCCGCCTAATGCAATAAAGGTTAGCCGAACAAGGCTTTCAAAACAAATAGCGGCAAAAGAAATCTCCCTCGTTCCTTTTTCGGAAATGAGCGTGAAGGCCAAGGAAGATGGTGTATCTCCCCTGGCAGAAGAGGTTAAGAAAATAATAGCAGAGGTGTTATCAAAAGATCCGGAGAAAATAAGCTACACTGACCATATTTTCTACGATTTGGATGCTTCCTCAATTCAATATTTTTCAATTTTAACTAAGCTTTCGGAAAAATTTTCAATTTCCGATTATGATAAAAACGATAAATATTGCTACACCGCAAAAGAAATTTCGGAATATATAGAAAAGTATATTTGATTATGAAAAATAAATTATTTATAAATCTTTTTGTCGGCTTTACGAAGCTAACGGGCCTCCCGGCGTACTTGCTTTTTAAGCCGAAAATACATCTTCTGAAAAACGCAAAGAGGCATCTTCCTGCCCCTTGTATTCTTGTATCCAACCATAAATCCCTTTTGGATTTCGTTCTATATCTCATTGTTTTCCCATTCAGCACAATCCGCTTTTTAATGGCAGAGGTGCTTTATAACAAGGGCGCAGCCTTCTCTTTTGTGCTTAATTCCTTAGGCGGAATACGAGTTAATAGAGATGACCACGATTTTGGCTTTATTTCAGAATCCATTGAAATTCTTGATAACAAGGGCATCCTTGGAGTTTTCCCCGAAGCGAGGCTTCCTATCGGCGGCAAGCCATTTCCTTTTACTACAAGCACCGCGTTTATAGCCTCTCATAGCGATGCGCCTATAATCCCCGTTTTCACAGACGGAACCTACAAGCTTACAAAACGCACCCACGTTTACATCGGCGCGCCTCTTTATCTCTCGGATTTCAAAAAAGAGGGCCTTGATGAAGCGGCTCAGCTCGAGCATCTTACCAAAGTTTTGGAAGATAAGGTGCGCTCCCTTAAAGAAGAATATTTAAAGGAGCAGAATGAGAATGAAAAATAAGCATCCGCTTTTTTCCTTCAAATATCTCGCCATGGATATGGCAAGGCTCGTTTGCTCGGTTTTGATCCCGATTTTAAGAATCAAGCGATACGATATCGAAGGCAAGGCATATAGGCAGAATATTTCGGGCGGCGCGCTCATCGCCGCAAATCATTCATCCTTTTTGGATCCATTCATAGTCGGCGTAAGCTTCTGGAAAAGAAGGCTTCATTTCCTTGCGGCGGAGGTCGTTATGAAAGGCAAGCTCCGCTCGGCGCTGATAAAAGGCGTGGGAGGAATTAAAATTGATAGAACTAAGGCCGATATAGAAGCCATAAACACTTCCACCGCCAAGCTCAAAGAAGGCTTTCTGCTTGCTATTTTCCCTCAAGGGGGAATCGATAGAGGAGACAGCGTTGATACCGTGAAATCAGGCGCAGTTTTGATAGCTCTCAGATCGGGCGCGCCGATAATCCCGATGTATATTGCGCCAAAGGGCAACCTGCTGTCACGAAGAGTGGTTGTAATAGGTGAGGCAATAAACCCCAAAGAGCACTGTGCGAAAATTATGCCCAGCACCGCTGATATTGGCAAAATTTCGGAGCTTTTAGCAAAAGAAATGAACCGCTGCAAAGAGGCTTATATAAAAATTTTGGAGGAAAAACAATGAACACTTTTGAAAGAATAAAAAAGGTTTGCGAATCGGTTTTTGAAGGCGAGCTTGATACCTCCGCCATCGCTCCCGAAGCATCCCTTTTCGAAGATATCGGAATGAACTCCATCGGCATTCTTTATATGGCGATGGCGCTCGAGGAGGAGTTTTCCATAAAATTCTCAAACGATGATTTCCCGAATATCAAAACCGTTTCGGACGTTATCGCAGTTATCGAAAAGAAGGCGCATAAATAATGCGCTGGCTTGAAACCACTCCCGAAAGCGGAGATATTATCAGAACAAAGGTGAGCTTTTATTATCACTATGGAATATTCATCAGCGAATCTGAGGTTATCCAATTCGGCCTTCCTGATGACCCGGGCAGACCTTCCGAAGAAATCGAGGTTTTATCCTCCGATATTGATACCTTTTTAAAGGGTAGCGAGCTGGAAACCGGTTGCCCCGAAAGGGAAGAAGCCAAGAAGATGCGCCCGAGAGAAGAGATAATAAAAATCGCAAGAAGCAAGCTTGGAGAAAAGGGTTACGACCTGCTTCATAATAACTGCGAGCATTTTGTTAATCTTTGCGCTTTTGGAGAAAGTAAATCTAATTTTTTGGATGATGTTCGCAAAAGAATCAGAAACAGATTGGGTAAAACCTGATTTTTTAAAAAATTAAAATGAAAAGAGGAGTTTTTATGACCTGTAAAAAATGCAACGCCAATTTAGAACTCGGCGCAAAATTCTGCCCTGTTTGCGGAGCAGAGGTTGAGGAATCTTCCATTCCCGCCGCCGAAAATCTCACGCCTCCCGTGGCTCCCGTCGTTGCCCCGATTATAAACCTTTCCGAGAAAAAAGAGATAACCGAGGCCGACCTTCCCGAAAAATTCAAGCCACTTGGAGCCTGGAGCTATTTCTGGCTTTCAATTCTTTTCACGATACCCGTTGTCGGCTTTATATTCCTTATGATCTTCACCTTTAACGATGGCAACAGAAACCGTCGCAGCTTTGCCCGTTCTTATTGGTGCGGATTGCTTATCGTTGCAATCATTTTCTCGGTTTATCTCCTTTTAGCTTTGGCCATTGGCGGCTCGATGATAAGTGCATTCAGATATTAAAAAAACAAAACACCGCTTAAAAAACGGTGTTTTAAACTATTGTTATTAAATAATCTTCAATCAAAAAGATCTCTTTGGCCTTTCCCTTTGTATCAATGGAAAGAAACTCGCGGCGGTTGGTTTCGCTCTTTTTAAAAAGGGCTTCCTTCATTGTCCAGATTTCGAAAAATCTGCGGTCTCGCTCCTCTCCTGAAGCCTCCATAATATAATCCGCTTCATGCTTTAATGCAGCTCTTTTTATGAGCTTTTCGGAAACGGGGCGAAGCCTTTCTATATCAATGCCGACAGGCTCTGCGCTTATTGCCGCCGCCACCACTTCATCGCTATGAGAGATGCTTATATAATAAGGGCAGTTTTTGAGATAAGGCTTTCCGCCCTCTGCCCTTTCTATTTCGGCTTCGATTCCTTTATTTTCAAGGAGCCTCCTGCAAAGCCCTTCCCCCAGAAGAGAGCGCTTTCGGGCTTCAGAGGTTTTAAGCCTATCTATATGCGCTTTTCGGCTTGGCGACAATTTAGAATATATTTCGCTATATTCTTTTTCTTGGAGCTCTGTTATTTTTCCGAAGAGCCATTCCATTTTAAAACCTCCTATCCTAATTAGAAATTTAAAATTCTGCACATAATATAACACAAGGGAGATGATGATAATGTGGGTTGTTTTATCCGTTTTAGGCGTTGTTGCCGCTATAATTACAGCGCTTTTGCTCTCCCCTGTGCTTATTATCATCAAAACGGATGAAAACGACGAGCTTATTTTCAGATATAAGCTTTTAAACAAGCTATATGGGGAAAATCCAAATCCCAAAAGCCCCGTTGTAAGGGCTCTTAAAAAGACCTCAGGTATTAGCCGACTCGAAACCGACAGAATGAAAACAAACCTCGAGGAAGCCGGAGTTTACGACACCTTAAAAGAGAGCATAGACTTAGTTTTTGACCTTATCAAAAAAATCGTCGAGCTGCTCAAAAAATGCTCCGCCAAGGTTTTTCGCCTCAATATTGTGATTGCCGAAGGAGATGCTGCGGAAACTGCCATAAGCTATGGCAAAACTTGTGCTATGCTTTATCCCGTTTTGGGGCTTATCTATTCTATAATCGACGTTAAGAAAAAGGGCGAGGATGTGAGCCTCAGCTGTGATTACCAAGGCAAAGAGGGCACAATAGACCTCGAAATAATTTTATCAATACCGCTTTACAGAATTCTCGGCGCGTTTCTTAAGGTAGTTTATAAAGAAGCTTTGCGCCAGGCGGAGGATAACGCCGCCGCTATGGAGCGCCATAAATACGAAAAATCCCTTAAGCAGAATAAAAATCAAAAATAAGCTTTCTGATTTCGCCCATTTTTTGAGCATCGGTTGTTAAAACCGAATGACCTATGCTCTTAATTTCCTCAAATTGACAGCTATCAACCTTATCGCTGAAAATTCTCTGAGGCTTATTTTCAACCGTTTTATCGAGCTCTGAGGATAGGAGCAAAATCGGAGTTTTTATCTTTCTGAGTCTTCTTTTTTTCATAATTCTCGATTTAACGGTGAGTGAGCCGAAAACCCAACCGAAGGTCATCGGGGTAGATTGATAATAAACGTTTTCTCTTCGCATTTTCATATTATGCTCGAAGCGATTTTGGCTTGCATCATTATCCTTTTGCCAGGGTGTTTCGGGGTTGAATTCGCTTGTCAGCATGAATTTTTTCTTGGAGCCTATAAAAATCTTCCCGAGCCTTACGGTCCATCTGCCGACAAATTGCGGAACCTGCTTTACCGTTGGTTCAAACATGGGCGCGGCAAAAACCGCTTTTTGAATTTTATCGCTATATTTTTCGAGATAAAGCGCAGAAACTGCGCCACCCATCGAATGGGAATAGATATACAACGGCTTATCTGTATTAGGCTTTACAACCTCTTCGATAAATTGATCGAGGTCTTTTACATAATCATAAAAGCTATCCACGTGCAAAAGCTCGATTCTTTCAGCAAGCCTTCCCGAAAGCCCGTGACAACGCTGATCAAAGATAAAAACGTCATACCCTTCGTTTAAAAGATAATAGGCAAGCTCGCGATATTTCTTTGTAAATTCACTGAGGCCATGAACTATCACGACGGATGCGCGGCTTTTTTCTCTTAAAAAATATTCATAATATATCTCTGTATTATCAAAGGCTTTAAAGCTACCCTTATGCATAACAGCCTCGAGCTTTGCTTCGATTTCTTTTATAGCCTCGGGGAATTCTTCCTCCGCTATTATTTCGTTGGTTTCTTCGGGAATAAAGCGCATATTTCTGCTCCTTCTGATTAATTTTACGTAAAAGAGGTGATAATAATGATATCTTTAAAGAAATCTAAATTCAAGAGGATTTTGAAAATCATTATTATCATTTTTCTTATATTTTCTATTATTTCCTTTGTGGCAACAAAGGTTATATACGATAGTCTGTTTCCGCGTTTTGATGGCGCGGTTGATATCCCGGTGGCTCTTTCAGATTTTATTTCCACGCGGGAGGATTTAAGCTTTCTTTCGGGGGAAAACAAGCTTCAGGGCTTTTTATATAAGCCTGAAAAGCCAAACGATGAAAATGCCCTCATCGTTTTAATCCATGGGGCAAATAGCTATTCCGACGCTTATATTTGGCAAATAAAGGAATTATCCGAGCTCGGCTGGGCGGTTTTCGCTTTTGATGCCACAGGCTGCAACCGTTCCGAGGGCGATGGGGCGGTTGGATTCGGGCAAAAACACGATGACTTAAATTCTGCATTAAATTATATTGAAAAAAATGACCGCTTCGGTTATAATAATATTGTGCTTTTAGGGCATAGCCTCGGTGGTTACGCCGCCTGCTGTGCTTTAAGCTCAAGGCAAGATATTTCTGCGGTGGTATCGGTTAGCGGAATCAATAGCGCCATGGAAGGTACAATCGGCGCGGCAAAGCAATACGTCGGTCCGCTTGCATACGGAAATTATGGTTTTTTATGGGCCTATCAGGCTCTGCTTTTCGGAGCTGAAAAGACGAACCTAAAGGCAAGCGAGGCGATATCCGAAAGCAACGTTCCCGTTCTCATAATCAACGGAGATAAGGATGAAACCGCGCCTTTGGATGAAACCTCGATTATATCTCACAGAGATGAAATTAAGGGCGATAACGCCGAATATATTATCAGGACAAGCCCCGATGCATCAGGGCATACAAATCTGCTTTTCGACCCTGACGGAACTGCAAATAACGAAATTATTGAGCAAATCAACAGCTTTCTTATAAAAAGCATCAATTAGGAGGATTTTTTTGGGGATGGATGTAGTTTTAATACCTGCTTTTGAGCCCGACCGCGAGCTTATAAAGGTTTGCGAAGGCTTAAAGGAATATGGGTTTCGCATCGTTGTGGTAAACGATGGAAGCGGAGAGGATTATGCGGAAATCTTCTCGGCTGTAAAGCCCATAGCAGATATAATAACTTTAGAAAAAAACAGCGGCAAGGGTGCAGCGCTTAAAGCGGGAATGCGCTACATTAAAGATAATTTACCCGATTGCGAGCATTTTATAACCTGCGATGCAGATGGTCAGCACAGACCTGAAGACGTTAAAAGGGTTTCGGATCAGCTCCAAAAGGGCAGTAAATTTGTTTTAACTGTTCGACGCAGAGTTGGGAAAATTCCCTTCCGTTCAAGATTCGGAAACGATCTTTCGAGAATAGTTTACGCTCTTCTTGCAAACCGATATCTTTCGGACAATCAATCGGGGCTTCGCGGATTCTCGCGCGATTATCTCGACTGGCTTATCGAGGTTGAGCGCAATAACTACGACTACGAAATGAACGTTTTATATTATGCGGCAAAGATGGGGCTTAAAATCACTACCCTCACGATAGATGCAATATATATTGAGAACAACGCTTCCTCACATTTCAATCCGATTATCGATACGTTTAAAATTTATCGCAGCCTTTTCTCCCTCGCGAGAGGAACCTTCATTTCCTTTGGTGTTGCTGAGCTTCTTATAATAATCGCAGGCTTCTTGTTCGATAATAGCAAGCTTTTGTTTATAATTCCGCCCATCGGCGCAATTTCACTTGCAGTTTGCATAATTTTAAATAAATACATATTCTTCAAAAAGATTTCCTGGCTTTCGCATGCTTCAACTATGGCTTACACACTTATAAGCTACTTCGTTTATACTCTTATGTGCATGCTATTAGCCTTTATCTTCCCGAATATTCCGCTGGTG
>JAZORV010000242.1:0-10114 GCA_045656785.1 Acutalibacteraceae bacterium
AACGACATGGCTACATCCGACTTTAGCATTCTTTTCTTTCTCCGTCAATATCTGAGCCTGAATCGTATGCAAATATCTCATTTATATTGAAAACTTCTTTGCCCGTTTCGGCATCAACAAACAAAATTTCTTTGCCTTTCATATTTGCAGGCTTGGCACCGGGAACGGAGAGAATAAAACTGAATTCATTCTGTCCCGTGTATTTCTCAAGAACGATATTCTCTTTAATTCCTGTTCCTATTGGGGCATATTCTATATATGTTGACTTTCCAAAAGCTTCGCCATATTCAGCATAATCTTTTTTCAGCTTTGCTTTTTTGGCTCTTTTTGTTTTAAAGCCTTCTTCATCAACTGTGATCTTTTTATTGCTCCTCTTTATGTATTTTGCGTTAATAGGAGTCATCTCAACAGATTGCTCATCGGAAGAAACCAAAATACCATCTTCAATGTTTTCGGGGAAATAGGTCTTAATATTGCTTGCGCTATTCTCATAAAGATATTTCTTGTTTCCGTTGATTTTTTGGGACTTCTTTATCTTGTTATTGATGAACTTTACCTTACCGCTTGATTTCTCGATATATTTTATCGGAGCATTGTATATTTTCAAGCTCTTTGAACCGTCTTTGTTTATAGTGGTAAGGCTGGTCAATTTTTCGGCATCGGAAGTATCTAAGCCAACTGCATTTTTAACATCCTCGTTGATTTTAAGCTCTTCCGGAATTTCGGACAATACGTATTCTTCGTATCTTGTGTCTTCGATTTTTTCTTCTGCTTTGCTGTTTTCATCAGCCAAAATCTCTCCGCTTTGGCTCTGTTGCGCGCTTTCCAACGAATTAACATTCATCGGTATCCCCGAAAATACCGTAAATGCTAAACACAATGAAAGCACGAAAGACATCGCTTTAATGATGTGCTTTTTTAGCAATTTCCTTGCTGTTTTTTTGATTTTTCTCATTTTTATACCTCCTATAATGATTTTTGTTTGTAGAAACGCAAAAATGCGCTTCTACAATCCGATTTCATCATATAGTATAGGAGGCGTTTTGTCAAGTCATTCGACAAAACCTTACAAAATATTATATTTTTCATCAAAAAAACAAGTGATATTTATATGTCAAAAAAACAAACCGAGCTATCGATTATGATAGCTCGGTTTTTTTATTTTCCTATTATTAAAGCTCTGCTAAGCGTTTGATATATTTACAGCCTTCCGCGAGGGCGTATTCTATTTCTTCCGCGCCCTCAAATTCGAGGGTTAAATATCCATCGTAGCCCACCATTTTGAGCGCTTCGACGCACTGCTTTAAGGGGACTACTCCATGCCCTGCAACTGTGCCTCTGATATAATTTCCGCCTCTGGTCGGGATAAAGCCTTCGGGGAGAAGACCCTCCTGACCTGATTTAAAAATAAAGTCCTTAATATGAACGTTAAAGGCATAAGGGGCGCAACGGCCAACGGCGATTGTCGGGTTTTCATCAACGCACAAAAAGTTTCCCGTATCAACGAGGATACCGAAATTCTCATGCGCTACGGTATTCACAAGAAGCTCCACTCTATCCGAATCCTGGCTGAAGCGACCATGGTTTTCGGTGCAGGTTCTGATGCCCTTTGTTGCGGCATATTCTGTGGCTTTTCTGCAAATTTCGGCAAACTTCGGCAAAACGTTATGATAGCCTTGATATTTTCTTGAGCCCTCGGGGAATGCGAAGGCGATATCATGGCGAACCAGCTTTGTTCCCAATATTTCGGCAATATCTATTTCCTCTTTGAGATACTCAACAGCTTTTTCAACGTCGTTTCCGAGCATATCTCCGCCAACGGCATAGCAGGAAATTTCCATTCCTTGCGCTTCTGCTTCCTCGCGGAGCTTTTTTGCATATTCGGCTTTAGTTGAGCCATCGTGGGGCTCTAAGGTTGTGAACTCGATTGCATCAAGCCCCAGATCCTTCGCTCTTTTTATAACAGAGAGCTGATTTTCGAGCTTTCTCGAGATAAGATACTGAAAGCTATATGAAGAAATTGATGTTTTCATAAAAATCTCCTTAATCGATTATAACTTCATGTCCCGTTCTGGCAGATTCATAAATAGCATCGATGATTTTAGCAATCATAACGCCATCCTCGCCAACGGAGCGACATTCCTTACCTGTTAAAGCACATTCAACGAAATGGTTTATCTCGTTATCGAAAAGGCCCTGGAAGGAGAGCGCTGTGGGGGCAACGAAATCAATATTTGTTAGATATCCGTTCTGCTCAGAATATAAATGAAGCTCGGGGCTGATCTTGGCGCCACCCTTTGTTCCGAAGAGCTCAACGACACCCTTTTGCTCGGCGTTAAGAGAGAAGCTCGCTTCCAATGAAAGCACGAAGCCGTTATCGAAGCGAATGAGGGCGGTTGCTAAGTCCTCAACGTCAAAAACGTCATCGGGGCTTGCGTTATCGGAGGTATAAGTTCCGCGAAGCTTGATATTAGAGCGATCACCGAGCTTTTTGAAGGTTGCGCCATAAGCAGAAATCGGCTTCGGCTTTCCAACGAGATATCTCGATAAATCCATAACGTGAACGCCGAGGTCGATAAGAGGTCCGCCACCCGAACGCTTGGAATCACCGAACCAACCTGTCGGAGCGCCTGCTCTTCTTAAATAACAAGCCTTACCATAGTAAATCTCGCCGAGGTCGCCTGCATCGATAAATTCTTTAAGGATATCGGCATCGTTTCCAAAACGGCGAATAAAGCCCATCATAAGAAGCTTTCCGTTTCTCTTGGAGGCTTCGAGCATAGCTTCAGCCTCTTCCTTATTCATAGCCATCGGCTTTTCGCAAAGCACCGACTTGCCTGCATTCAAAGCGGCGATAGTACATTCAGCGTGAGCACAGTTCCAAGTACAAACGCTTACGATATCAATTTCGGGAAGCTCTTTGAACATAACGTCCTTATCGGTATAAAGCCTCTCGATACCATATTTTTCGCCCTTGGCTTTTAATGTTTTTTCGTTTATATCGCATAAAGCATAAAGCTCAACGTTTTCATTTTTGAGATAGCCTCCGATATGGTTTTCAGAGATAGAACCAACGCCAATAACTGCAACCTTCAATTTTGCCATTTTATTTTCCTCCCGTAAGCTCTTTTAAAAAGTTAACAGCCATAGAAATATCTGCTGAAGGATCTGCTCCAACCTCTCTCTCGATGGTTAAGAAGCCCTTATATCCAATATCCTCGAGAGCTGCCAAATATTTCGGAAAATCAACCGAGCCTTCGCCAAGGGGAACCTCGCGGAAAGCATCGCCCTCCATATCGCCATGCTTGATAATGCCATAGATTATCTCGGGATCTCTGTCAAGAAGCTTAACTCCATCCTTAGCATGGGTATGAACTATGTAATCCTTAAGATTATAAACCGCCCCAACAGGATCATCGCCCGTTACCATAACCAAGTTTGCGGGATCGAGATTAACTCCAACTCCTCTTGAGCCGAGGCTATCAAGGAAGCCCTTTAACACCGCCGAGGTTTCGGGGCCTGTTTCAACGGCAAAATGAGCCTTCATCTCATCGGCATAGCGACTCAATTCAAAGCATGCCTCCTGCATGATTTTATATCTTTCGTGGTTTTTATCCGCGGGAACAACGCCGATATGGGTTGTTACGATATTTGTTTCGAGATCGAGAGCAAGATCAACAATTCTCTTTGAAGCCTCAATCCTTCCCGCATTAGTTTCGCGAACGCTGAAGCCATGGCCACCAAAATCTCCGCAAAGAGCAGAAATTTTAAGGCCATTATCCTTAACAATTTTTAAAACCTCTTTACGCTTTTCGGGAGTAAGATTTTCTGCCGACATCTCGCCCTTTGTTGTATAAACCTGGATACCCTCTGCGCCAACCGCAGCTGCCTTTTTAACAGCCTCGGGGAAAGGAACGCGGAAAGAATCTGTCATAACGCCTATCGGAAATTTAAACATAATTATGCCTCCTTTTATTTTATAATTTCATAATAATTCATATTCTCTCTTTTTTCAAGCATTGATTTTGTCTTTTGATAACACAATATTGCTTTTCTTTGCGTTTTTTTCATGATTTTTGAGTTTTTTTGATTATTACTTGCTTTTTTGCTAAATTTGATATATACTAAAAGAGTAGCTGAAAAGAGGTGTTGCAAATGCCATATGAATATCACGATTTCCCAATACTCACTTTACATAAGGATATTTTAAAGCCATCCTATCCCGAATTTAAGATTCATTGGCACGAAAATCCCGAAATTCTCCTTTTCACTAAAGGCGATGCAACGGTTTTATCAGATGAAGCGGAAATCGAAGCTAAAGCGGGAGATATTGTTATTATAAAAAGCAGCCATCTTCACTCCATCAACCCGAAGGGAGAGCTTTGCGAATATTATTGCATGATTCCCGACGTTTCCTTTTTGGAGGACGTTGGGGATATCCCTGAAAAAACCGAGGACCCAGATATAATCTCCATCTACAATAAAATCATAGAAAACTATGAAGAGCGCCCTAAATACTGCGACCAGGCAATAAAGGGCTATCTTTCTGTTCTGTTTTCTCTGCTTTCAAGAAACTGTTCTCAAGAAAATAACCGCAAGCCTTCGGAAAATCCAAAGCTCTCAGCGGTAAAGCTCGCTATTAAATATATAAATGAATATTTCCAAAAGGATATCTCGGTTGATGAAATCTGCCTAAGCGTGGGGCTGAGCAAATATTATCTCTGCCAGATTTTCAAAGAAATCACAGGGCAGACAATTTTGCGGCATATAAACTACGTTCGCTGCCGCCATGCGAAGTTTTTGCTCCGCTCCGGAAAATACAACGTTGCTCAAAGCGCACTTGAGAGCGGATTTTCTAATATGTCTTATTTTTCGAAGGTTTATTTCTCATTTTTCGGCAAGACTCCAAGCGCTCAGCTGAATCTTATAAGAAATCACGAGGATTAATAAACCTCGGACTTGCGCGCTTCTCTATATTGCATCGGAGTTTTGCCCGTTTCCCTTTTGAATATTCGGCAAAAATAATGAAGGTCGAAAATTCCGCAATGCTGAGCGATTGTTTGAACCTGCAAGGAGGTTTCCGAAAGCAGTTCTTTAGCTAAGCGCATCCTTGCTGAAATGATATACTGCGTTATGGTTTTCCCTGTTTCTTTTTTGAAAAGCTGAGAAAGGTATGCCGGATTTACGCTCGCCTCTTCTGCGAGCTTTTTAAGGCTCAATTCTCTTGAAACATCGCTTTCTATTTTCAGAATCGTTTTCTTAACGAGATCGCAATAATTTCCCATAGCTTGATTTTTAACAAGGGAACAATAACTTTTAAGAATCTCGGGCATAAAGACTCTCACCTTTGATAGAGTCTGTATGCCCTCTATTTCTTTTGCAAGCGAGGAGGACACCTTATCGAGATGCAGAGGGTGGACTCCTCCTTTTTGCGCTGCTTTTCTGAAAAGAGTGTTCATAATGATGCAATAATTTTTCATGTTTCTCAATTTATCGGGCGTTCTCTCATCAAAGGCAAGCTGAGAAAAGCTCGATATCATCATCTCGGCTTTATGGGAATTGCCCTGAGAAATAGCGCGCATTATTTCATCCTCATAGCTATATCTTTGCTCCATTATCTCTATATCTCTTCCCGAAAAATCTTCCCTTTCCAAGCTATTAAAAGAAAGCTTATTATTGCGATTTATATCAAGCGTTTCGTATTTTTCGCCCCAAAGCGTTTGAGCGAAGGTATTTATAAGCGCGAAAATCACGCTTTCATCCTTTATTAACGGAAGGCTCGAATAAAAATAACTAAGCTCGCCGGTTAACCTCGGCGGAAGGCTCATTCTCTCGCTAAGCTCGAGAATATGCTCTCTCGATAGCTCATCCTTTAAATAAGGCCCCGTTATAAACACCTTTCCGCTATCCGGAAGCTTCAAAAATATATATCGGCTATGCATCGCATCGGTTATGCTATAAATCGTTCTTTCGGCGATTTCGGGAAAGAAATCAAAAAAGCAAAGCTTTTCTCCCTCTGCCCTGAAAAGTATTTTTAAAACGTGCTCCTCTTTTTCGCCAATTTGCGAGGAGGGGTCTATTATGCTATTATCTATATTGAGATTAGATAAAACAGCTCTTAAAAATGAGAGCTCTTTTTTGATATCCATTTCTTTGTCCCCTTACCTTTTATCAACAATTTTTTCACGCTTCTTTTAATAATTATAGTGCATTTTTACATATATTTCAAGCGATTTTTTATGATAAATCTAAATTTTATGCAATAATATATAAAAATAATGCTAACAATAGCTTTCTCATTTATTTTATAATATATACAGACCCATTAAGGGAACACTATGGAAAAGAAACGAGGAAACGCTTAAAATGGAAAACAAAAAACAAATCAGACCCTTTGGCATTCGCGACAGTATTGCCTACGCCGCAGGTGACCTTGGATGCAATATGTCGTTTGCGCTTAAAAGCACTATGTCTATATTCTGGACTCAGTTTATGGGCATGGATCTTTGGTATGCATTTTTGCTTATCGTTGTTCAGGTTTGGGACGCTATCAACGATCCGCTTATCGGCGCGATAATCGATGGCGACAAGCATAACTACAAGAGAAACAAGTTTTTAACCTACATCTGGGCCGGCTCTATCGGTCTTATAATAGGTGGTGCTTGCTGCTTCCTGCCCTTCCCCGGCGCTCCGGATTGGGCGAAAGCCATAATCTTTATCGCAGGCTACGTTGTTTGGGATGCTTTCTATACGGTTGCAAACGTGCCTTATGGTTCGCTTTTATCCCTTATTTCAAATGACGTTAAAGACAGAGCTTCTCTTTCCGCATGGCGCTCCGTTGGTTCTATTTTCGGGAATATGCTTCCTATGGTTATTCTTCCTTTCATCATGTATGATAAGGATAACAACCTCATCGGAGAGCGCGTTTTCATCGCAGCCCTCATTATGGGTGCTCTCGGATTCCTTTGCTTCCAGTTTATGATCCGCAACACCCAAATCCGCGTTGATACCACCGTTAATCTCAACGAGGAGCAGCCTAAGTTCAATGTTTTCAAGGCTTTTGGAAACTTTATCAAAAACCGCCCCGCAGTTGGCGCAACGGTTGCCGCTATGGGTATGTTTATCGGAATGCAGGGCGCCGCTACCGCAGTTACCGTTATCTTCCAGTCTTATTACAAAAACGTTCAGATTTCAGGTGTCGTTCAGCTCTTCGCCATGATTCCGGTTGTTATTTTCACTCCTTTGGCTCGTATTTGCGTTGCAAAATTCGGTAAAAAAGAGCTTGCTACATTCGGATCCATCGTTTCGATGGTTGCAGGCCTCGGCCTTTTCATCGTTATGCCTTCCAACACAAATCTCGACCTTGTTATCTACATAGTTTGCCAGCTTATTTTCTCCCTGGGTCTCGGCATTTATTCAACAGTTTCCTGGGCTATGATGGGCGACGCTATCGATTATAACGAGTGGAAAACAGGCAAGCGCGAGGAAGGAACGGTTTATTCTCTCCATTCCTTCTTCAGAAAGTTAGCTCAGGGCATTGGCCCCTCTCTCATTCTCATCATAATGGTAGCTTTCGGTTACGTTGGTGCTGATGAAGGCAACCAGGCTTGGAACGTTGCTCTTAATATGCGCTATATCGTTGCTTGCACCTATATGTTCTCTGCAGTATTGCAGTTTGTTGGCCTTGGTCTTATTTATAATCTTGATAAGAAAACCTTGGCAAAGATGAACGAAGAGCTCGGCCGCGATAATGAAAACGTTGAAGCAGAGCCTGTTTCAGAGGACGCTTAAAACAAAATCGTTCAATTGATTTAAATGTCCGACCAAAAACGTCGGACATTCTTTTAGAAAATTTATAATTTATTTAAACTTAGTCAACATTTCTTATGTAATATAAAAGATATAATCCAATAATCTCCCGGAGGAAAAATTAATGAGAAAAATTGTAAACCTCAACAGAAAATGGGCTTTTTCAAAGCTCGCAGAAGCCGCACCTTCAGAAATATCCAATAAATGGGATTTCGTTAATCTCCCCCACTCCTTCAACGCTATCGACGGACAGGACGGAGACAACGATTTCTACCGCGGAACTGCTTGGTATGCCAAGAAAATAAACAAAACAGAGCTTCCCGAAGCCGATAGATACTATCTCGAGATAGAGGGCGCAAACTCCTCTGCCGACGTTTATATTGACGGCAAAGCGCTCGCTCATCACGATGGCGGATATTCCACCTGGCGCGTTGATATAACCGAGCAGCTCGGTCTTTCTTCGATTCTTTCAATCTGCGTTGATAACTCCGCTAACGACAGAGTTTATCCCCAGATGGCTGACTTCACCTTCTATGGTGGCCTTTACAGAAACGTTAACTTAATCTGCGTTAATGAAACCCATTTCGACCTCGATTATTTCGGAGGCCCCGGAATTAAAATCACCCCCGAAATCAAGGGTGCCGATGCAGACGTTGAGATAGAATGCTATGCATCAGGTCTCAAGGGCGACGAAGAGCTTAAAATCGAGATTTTCGATAAAGAAGGTAACTCTGTTGTTTCTTATATCGGAAAAGAGCTCAAGGCAAATCTCGCCATCCCCTCAGTTCATCTCTGGCATGGCCGCCGCGACCCTTATCTCTATACAGCCAAAGCAGAGCTTATAAGAGGCGGAGAGGTTTTAGATAATATCTCCTCTCGTTTCGGATGCAGAAGCTTTAAAATCGACCCCGAAAACGGATTTATTCTTAACGGAGAGGAATATCCCCTTCGCGGTGTTTCCCGCCATCAGGACAGATGGGGCTTCGGAAATGCGCTTCTTGACGAGCATCATAAGGAAGATATCGAGCTTATCTATGAGGTTGGCGCAACAACCATCCGCTTGGCTCACTATCAGCACGCTCAATATTTCTATGATCTTTGCGATGAATACGGTCTTGTTATCTGGGCTGAAATTCCTTATATTTCCAAGCATATGCCTTTGGGACGCGAGAATACCATTTCTCAGATGAAGGAGCTTATCACTCAGAACTACAACCATCCTTCTATCGTTGTTTGGGGTCTTTCAAACGAAATCGGTATCGGTGGCTCGGATGATGATTTGCTCGAAAATCATCGCATTCTTAACGATATGTGCCATGAGATGGATAAAACCAGACTCACCACCATTGCCGCGGTTTCGATGTGCAAAATAGATGATCCCTATTTGCAGATTCCCGACGTTGTTTCTTATAACCATTATTTCGGATGGTATGGCGGAGAGACCGATATGAACGGCCCTTGGTTTGATAAGTTCCACAAAACTCATCCCAACATTCCCATCGGTTGCTCCGAATACGGTTGTGAAGCACTTAACTGGCACACCTCCTCTCCTATGCAGGGTGACTACACCGAGGAATATCAGGCATACTATCACGAGGAGCTTATAAAGCAGTTCTTTACAAGAAAATATATGTGGGCAACCCACGTTTGGAATATGTTCGATTTCGGCGCAGACGCAAGAAACGAGGGCGGTGAAAACGGACAGAACCATAAGGGTCTTGTTACTATTGACAGAAAGTACAAAAAGGATGCCTTCTACGCATATAAGGCATGGCTTTCAAGTGATCCCTTCGTGCACCTTTGCGGTAAGCGCTACGTTGACAGAGTAGAGGACGTTACCAAGGTTACGGTATACTCAAACCTTCCCGAGGTTGAGCTTTTTGCAAACGGTGTTTCATTGGGCAAGAAAGCCTGTCCCGACCACTTCTTCTATTTTGACGTACCCAACGCAGGCGAAACGAAGCTTGAAGCGGTTGCAGGTGAATATAGGGATTCAAGCATTATCAGAAAGGTTGAGGTATTCAACGAGGATTACCGCCTGAAGGAAAAGGGCGCTATCCTTAACTGGTTTGATATTGAAGCACCTGAAGGCTATCTTTCATTAAACGATAAAATGAGTGACGTTATTTCCACCATACAGGGCAAGATGATATTTATGGGTCTTGTAGGAAAGCTTATGGGCTCAAAAGGCGGTAAGGACGGCAAGATCAAGGCAGGCGGTTTTGAGGTAGGCCCTGAAATGATGAGCATGATGGGTGGCTTCACCGTACTTCGTCTGTTTACGCTTATGGGCGGAATGATGGAC
>JAZORV010000243.1:0-2471 GCA_045656785.1 Acutalibacteraceae bacterium
CCGAAGAAGAATTAGAGCAGGCTGAGGTGGATGTTTCTATCGAAACTCCCCAAGAAGAAACCGAGCTCGAAAAACTTCAAAAGGAATGCGATAAGCAAAGAGATTTAGCGCTCAGAACCGCGGCTGAATTTGATAATTTCAAGAAACGCACAGAGCGCGAAAAAATAGCCTCGCTTGAATTTATGAAGGCGGATATTTTAAAGAGCTTCCTTCCTGTTCTTGATAATTTCGGCAGAGCGCTGGATTCCGACCCTTCGGGCGAGGATTTTAAAAAGGGAATCGAAATGATTTCGAAGCAGCTAACGGATACTATGGTTAAATTAGGGCTTTCGGAGATAAACGACGAGGGCAAGGAGTTTGACCCTCAGCTCCATCAGGCGGTCCTCCATATTGAGGATGAAAGCCTCCCTGAAAACACCATCGCAAAAACCCTTCAAAAGGGCTATAAAATCGGAGATACGGTTATCAGACCTGCAATGGTTCAGGTTGCTAACTAATCAATAAATATCATTTATATAAAGGAGAAAATTATCATGGGAAAAATTATTGGTATTGACTTAGGTACAACAAACTCTTGCGTTGCAGTTATCGAAGGCGGCGAGCCTGTTGTTATTGCAAACGCTGAGGGCGGAAGAACAACCCCTTCCGTTGTTGCATTTTCTAAAACGGGCGAAAGAATGGTAGGTCAGGTTGCAAAGCGCCAGGCTATCACCAACCCCGACAGAACCATCAGCTCCATCAAAAGAGAGATGGGAACTAACCACACAGAGGAAATCGATGGCAAGAAATACACTCCTCAGGAGATTTCCGCTATCATCCTTCAGAAATTAAAGGCTGATGCAGAGGCATATATCGGCGCTCCCGTAACCGAAGCTGTTATCACAGTTCCTGCTTATTTCACCGACGCTCAGCGTCAGGCAACAAAGGATGCAGGTAAAATTGCCGGTCTTGACGTTACACGTATTATAAACGAGCCTACCGCTGCTGCTCTTGCATATAGTGTTGATAAAGAAGACGACCAGAAGGTTATGGTTTATGACCTCGGCGGCGGTACCTTCGACGTTTCCATCATCGAAATGGGCGATGGCGTTCAGGAGGTTTTAGCTACTGCAGGTAACAACCGCTTGGGTGGTGACGACTTCGATAAGAGAGTTATGGACTGGATCGTTGCAGGCTTCAAGGCAACAGAAGGCATTGATTTATCGGGCGATAAAATGGCTATGCAGAGAATCAAGGACGCCGCTGAAAAGGCTAAGATTGACCTCAGCGGAATGACCACTGCCGACATCAACCTTCCCTTCATCACCGCTGATGCAAATGGCCCCAAGCATTTCGAAACAACCCTCACAAGAGCTAAATTCAATGAACTCACCGCAGACCTCGTTGAGCAGACAATGGTTCCCGTTCGTCAGGCTCTTTCCGATTCAGGCCTTTCTAAGGACGATATAAACAAGGTTCTTATGGTTGGCGGTTCTTCAAGAATCCCCGCAGTTCAAGAGGCTGTTAAGAACTTTATCGGCCGCGACCCCTTCAAGGGAATCAACCCCGATGAGTGCGTAGCAATCGGTGCCGCAATTCAGGGCGGTGTTCTCGGCGGAGACGTCAAGGGTCTTCTCCTTTTGGACGTTACTCCCCTTTCTCTCGGAATCGAAACTATGGGCGGAGTTAGCACTAAGGTTATCGATAGAAACACAACCATCCCCACAAAGAAGAGCCAAATCTTCTCAACTGCCGCTGATGGCCAGACCTCCGTTGAGGTTCACGTTCTTCAGGGCGAAAGAGAATTTGCAAAGGATAATAAAACCCTCGGAGTTTTCCATCTCGATGGTATAGCTCCTGCTCCTCGCGGAATCCCCCAGATAGAGGTTACCTTCGATATCGATGCTAACGGTATTGTTCATGTTTCCGCAAAGGACCTCGGCACCGGCAAAGAGCAGTCTATCACTATAACTTCCAATACAAATATGTCTAAAGAAGATATTGATAAGGCAGTTCAAGAAGCTGAGCAGTATGCTGCTGAAGATAAGAAGCGCAAGGAAGAGGTTGACCTCAGAAATACTGCTGACCAGATGGTTTATACCGCTGAAAAGACAGTTGCTGATTTTGGCGATAAGCTCTCAGCTGATGAAAAGGCAAATATTGAAACAAACGTAAATGCTCTTAAAGAAGCTCTCAAGGGCGAGGATATCGAAGCTATCAAGGCAAAATCCGAGGAGCTTCAGAAGGCAGTTTATGCAGTAAGCGAGAAGGTTTATAAGGAGGCTGCTGCTCAAGGTCAGGCCCCCGGTCAGGAAGGCGCACCTGAGGCGAACGCAGACCCCAACGTTTATGAAGCAGACTTCAAGGATGCCGACGATAATAACTAATTGAAACCTATTTGCAGAGGGGAGCTTAAGCTTCTCTCTGCAAAAATTCCTATATATGAGGAGTAACCATTTTGGCAGACAAAAAGGATTTTTATGAAGTGCTGG
>JAZORV010000244.1:0-1471 GCA_045656785.1 Acutalibacteraceae bacterium
ATTCAGATATGAAACCCCCGGTCTGCTTTTAGGAAGCGTTATTTCGATTATTTCCCTCTTCATTCTTGCGGGTTATATCCTTATTCATAAGGCGATTTTAAAGAAAAAGCCCTATGAATATACAGGCGAATGGCCCGAGGGCGAAGAGCTTATGAAATATCATATTGAAAACCCCGAACCCGAAATGCAAGAAGAAGAGCCTCTTCCCGAGCCGGAGCTTGAAGAGGAAGAAGAGGAAGAAGAGGAAGAAGAAAGCTTCACCTATATTAACACAGAGGCTTTAGAAAACTTTATCGGAGAAAAAGAAGATGAATGATAAAAATTTACCAATTCTTTATATCGTCGTTCCTTGCTATAATGAGGAAGAAGTGCTGCCAATAAGCTCGAAGGCTATCGAAAATAAGCTTTCAAAGCTTATTGCAGCTGAAAAAATTTCCCCAAAAAGCCGTGCGCTTTTGGTTGATGACGGAAGTCGGGATTCAACCTGGGAAATTATATCAAAGCTACACTTGGAAAATCCCCTCTTTTCAGGGCTTAAGCTTGCCGCAAACCGTGGCCATCAAAACGCCCTTTTAGCGGGGCTTATGACTGCCAAACTCTATTCCGACTGCGCTATTAGCATGGATGCCGATTTGCAGGATGATATCGATGCAATAGATGCCTTCCTTTCTGAATACGAAAAGGGATGCGACATAGTTTACGGTGTTCGCGATTCGAGAAAAAAAGATTCCTTCTTTAAAAGAACAACCGCTCAAGGATATTATAAGCTCCTAAAATTAATGGGGGTTGAGATTGTTTATAACCACGCCGACTATCGTCTTATGAGCCGCCGCGCGCTTGAGGCGCTTTCCGAATATAAGGAGGTCAACCTCTTCCTTCGCGGAATGATTCCCTGCCTCGGATTTAAAACCGCGAAGGTCTTTTATGAAAGAAAGGAGCGCGCCGCAGGAGAATCCAAATACCCCTTAAAAAAGATGCTCGCTTTAGCATTTGACGGCATTTCCTCCTTTAGCATAAAACCGATAAAGCTCATCGGAAATATCGGAATCATAATTTCGATTTTAAGCGTTTTCGGGCTTTTATATGCTCTGCTTTCGAAGCTTTTAGGCTATGCAGTTGATGGATGGACCGCCATCGTTGCCTCCATCTGGCTTATCGGCGGAATTCAGCTTTTCTCTTTAGGGGTTATCGGAAACTATATCGGAAAAATATATAACGAAACCAAGGCGAGACCCCGCTATTTCATAGAAGAGTTTATAAGCAAACACGAATAATCCGAATCTGCCTAAAATGGCATAATTTCAGCGCTTTTCGGCTTGTCATCATCAGTAATGCACAAAGCATTACCGACTCTTTCGCACCGAAAATCACAAGAAATTATGCTCATTATTAGGTCGAAGAATTTTAAAGATGCGGATTTTTGGGTTTGCAAGGCAAAAACGCAGTCAATCCTTTGTGGATTGACGAGTAT
>JAZORV010000245.1:0-4637 GCA_045656785.1 Acutalibacteraceae bacterium
CTGCGCTCTTCGCAAAGCTGCATAATCGCGCCAACATATTCCGAGGGACTATAAATATGCACCTCCGCTATCGGCTCAAGGCCTGCTACAATAGCTGCGGGGTCGGGATAGTTCGTGGGGTTAGAAACCTCAACAATAGAACCATCGTTAAGCTCAAATTTATAAACAACGCTGGGGGCGGTTGTTACAAGGTCGAGATTATATTCTCTTTCCAGGCGCTCTTGGATGATTTCCATATGAAGAAGCCCCAAGAATCCGCATCTGAAACCAAATCCCAATGCGCCCGAGGTTTCCGCTTCAAACATAAGAGAAGCATCATTTAGCTGAAGTTTTTCGAGAGCCTCGCGAAGGTCGGGATATTTTGCGCCATCTGCGGGATAAACACCGCAGAAAACAACGGGGTTAACCTTTCTATAACCCTCCAAAGGCTTTTCGGCAGGTCTTTCCTTCAAGGTTATGGTATCGCCGACACGAGCATCGCGAACCGATTTAATTGATGCCGCGAGGTATCCAACCTCGCCCGCTTCGAGGCATTCGCATTCCTCAAGAGAGGTTGCTCGCTTTCTTCCGAGCTCAATAATTTCCATTTCAGCGCCCGTTGCCATCATTTTAACGAGGTCGCCCTTCTGAATTTTACCATTTACAACTCTGAAAAATACGATAACACCCTTATAAGCATCATAATATGAATCGAATATAAGCGCCTCGAGGGGAGCTGTTCTATCTCCCTCGGGAGCAGGAATATCGGTTATTATCTTTTCCAAAACGTCCTCAACGTTAAGTCCGCTTTTTGCCGAAATTTTGGGCGCTCCCTCGGCAGGAATACCGATAACGTCCTCAATTTCCGCGATGATTCTATCCGGCTCAGCGGCGGGAAGGTCTATCTTATTAACAACGGGAACGATTTCGAGATTATGGTCAACCGCCAAATATGTGTTGGCAAGGGTCTGCGCTTCAATTCCCTGAGAAGCATCGACCACCAATATCGCGCCCTCGCAAGCGGCGAGAGAACGAGAGACCTCATAATGGAAGTCAACGTGGCCGGGGGTATCGATAAGATTTAGCTCGTATTCGTTACCATCAGATGCAGTGTAATAGAGGGTTACGGCGTGGGCTTTAATCGTTATTCCGCGCTCGCGCTCCAAATCCATACTATCGAGAATCTGCTCCTCCATATCCCTTGTTGCAACCGACTGCGTTAATTCCAAAAGGCGATCGGCAAGGGTGGATTTGCCATGGTCGATATGAGCAATTATGCAAAAATTTCTTATTCTGTCAAGTTCGAAAGCCAAAGTATTTTCCTCTTTCTTTTTAATTAACTAATTGATTATACCACAAAGCGCACCCTTTTATCAAGGATTATTTTAAAGAAAAAGCAAGACCGAAGCTTTGGTCTTGCTTTGAACATTTTAAGTATTTTTCATTATAACCGAGCCCACACATTCGCTCGCATGCTCGCAAGCGTCGGAGCAGGCTTCGAGGCTATTAAAGATATCGCGAAGGGAAATGATTTCAAGGACATCGGTTGATTGCAAGGTAAGCTCGCGCATTGAGGCAAGATAGAGCTTATCGCATTCCTCTTCAACATCGTTGAGCTTAATAATAAGGGTCTTGATCTTCTTGGATTTTTTGAAGTTTTCAAATTCTACCATAAGCTCGGAAAGAATCTCGCAGGATTCAACAAGCTTCTTTGCAAACTCAACAGCAGAAGTGGGAACTGCCTTTATATTATAGATATAAAACTTCTGCAAAACCTCTTCGATCTCATCCGCTATTTCATCAAGATTATGGCTGAGCATATCGAGGTCCTCGCGGTCAACGGGGGTTACGAATGCTTTTGCAAGCGCTTCCGCAATCTCATGCTTCTTGATATCGGCGCTATGCTCGATCTCGTGCATTTCAAAAAGCATTTTTCCGAGATTTTCGGGGTCATAATTTTCGAGACACTCAACTAGGTAGTTTGCCGCTTTTTTGGAAAGATTCGTGGTTTCAATAAAGTTTTCAAAATAGAATTTATCGCCTTTAGCCATTTTTCATAATTCCTTTCTTTTAATTGAATATTGCTAAGAAGATTTTTGTTACTATAAAAGCGAGAAGTCCGCATCCGGGGAAGGTTAAGATCCAGGTCATCACCATTTCTTTAACAACTCCGAAATTGATTGCTGAAATTCTCTTAACTGCGCCAACGCCCATAATCGAGGTTGTTTTCACGTGGGTCGTTGAAACAGGGAGACCGAAAACAGAGCAGAAAACGAGGGAAAGCGAGGATGCAACGTCTGCCGAGAAGCCCTGATATTTTTCAAGCTTAACCATATCCATTCCAACGGATTTTATTATCTTCTTGCCGCCCATGGCAGTTCCGAGACCCATAACAACAGAGCAGAGGATCATAAGCCAGGTCGGAATCGAAAAAGTTCCGTCTGAATTCGAGCTTGTGTTGCCAAGGGTATGAACGCAAAGAAGGATGATAGCCATAAACTTTTGGCCATCCTGTGCGCCATGCATAAACGCCATTGACGCGGCGCCTGTTATCTGAGCTCCTCTGAAGAAGGGCTCAGTTTTCGGGCGGTTGGCTTTATAAAAAAGCTTTGTTACAAGTTTGCATATAAGCCAAGCGAGCCCGAACCCCAAAACAACTGAAATAACAATTCCATAAACCACCTTAAGCCATTGCTCCCAAACGATGGCCTCCATTCCGCAAAGCGCCATTGCGCCACCCGTAAGGCCCGCTATAAGTGCATGGCTTTCGCTCGTCGGGATTCCGAACGCCCAAGCAAGAGTTGCCCAAAGAACGATTGCGAGCATTGCCGCGCATAAAACGATGATTACGGTTTTTCCATCGGCATCACCGAAATTAACCATTTTCGTTACGGTCTCGGCAACCTCGTTGCTGATCTTAGTCATAACGAAAACTCCCAGAAAATTGAATACCGCCGCCATAATTATTGCCGCCCTCGCCGACATGCATCTCGTTACAACACAGGTTGCAATCGCATTTGGAGCATCCGTCCAGCCGTTTACTAAGATTACGCCGAGTGTCAAAACAACTGCAATAAACAGAAGCGGGTTTGCAGTCATTTGATTCCAAAAATCTAAAATGGAAAACATTAAAACTCTTATCTCCTTTTTCTTTCAATTTAAAGTGCTTGGCTATTTGTCGTCGCTCTAATAAACATATTAGCTTTATTTTATTTTTTCAATCTGACGATGTCAATGAAATCTGTGTTAAATTTTGTAAAATCTATGTTAAGTTTATCAAATTTTGATTAATTTTCGAGGTTTTAGAGTTTTTTCGGGGTGGCAATAGCTCTATTCTTTCGTTATATGCAACAAAAAAGTTATAAAAACCCGCAAAAACTCAAACAAAAAGTCGATAGAAATACAAAAGGCATTGTGGTATAATTCATTATGCTACAATAAACAGTAAAAAAATAGGAGTTTTAAAGATATGAAGAAAAGGATCGTTTTGCTATTATCGTTTATTCTCACGCTTTGCCTCTCTGCGGGTTCGGTTTTCGCAACCACGCCCTCCGGAGAATCCTCAATAATTGCAGGGCCGCTTGAGATTAAATCGGTTTCTCTTTTAAAAACGGAATTTACATATAACGGAAAAGCTAAAACTCCGAAGGTTTCGGCCATTGATGAAGAAGGTCAAACCGTTCCCGAAGATGGAATGCTAATTAAATATTCTTCAAATATTTTGCCCGGAAAGGGAAAGGCTGTAATCACCTTTAAAAATGGCTTTAAGGGAAAGAAAACTCTATATTTTGAGATTTCTCCAAAAAAATCAGGCAAACCTACCCTCTCGCAAATTAAGCAAAAGCAACTCATCGTCACTGTCAGCGAAGATGCAACCGTTTCGGGCTATCAAATAAATTACAGCACCTCTAAAAGCTTTAAGAATGCAAAAACCTTAGAACTAAAAAAAAGCAAGGGACTCACAGCAAACGTTTCAAAGCTTAAAGGCGGAGCGAAATATTACTTCAGGGTCAGAGGTTATAAATCCGCAAAGGGCGGAAGATTATACGGAGCCTGGTCCAAAACTACTTCGAAAACAGTTTCAAAAAATGCGCCACACCCCGACCTTCCCGAGGAAATGCTCGAAAGCTATGTTGTTGATTCGATGAGATATTTAGGTTATGAAGTTGAAAAGCAATCTAAGGATCGCTCCTTCTTGCAGGACTATGCAAGCGGACCGAGAACTCCTTATAAATATTTAACGGGAATCACCTATAACGGAACTCCCAAAGGAACCGAAAAAATCAAGGATAAATCGACAGTTTCAGGATATGCGCCCAACGTTAAATATTTCAAAAATTATGGTCTTGTTTGCGCAAGCTACGTTTCTTATTATTACTTAAATTACCTCCCCAATATAGCGGGCGTTGACACCTCTTATATCAAGAAGGCTATAAACAGAAGCGGCGCTCGCCCTCAAACCTGCGATTCCTGGGCTGCTGCCGCGAAGTATCTCGTAAAAAAAGGCAAGGCTAAGGTTATTGACAGAAGCTCCTACTCTCTCCCCGGTGCAACTTTAAGCAAGCTTAAAATCGGCGATCTTATCTGCTTCAGCGTTCCTAATATGGGGCTTTCTTGCGGACACGTTGCAGTTTATGCGGGAACAAATAACGAAGGGG
>JAZORV010000246.1:0-8113 GCA_045656785.1 Acutalibacteraceae bacterium
AATTAATGATAGGAGGAATCGTTATGAAAAAAACAACTCTTGTAATTATGGCGGCAGGCATGGGTAGTCGTTTTGGGGGGCCTAAGCAGATAACCCCCGTTGGCCCGAGTGGCGAAAAGATAATTGACTATTCTGTTTTTGATGCAAAAAGAGCAGGATTTAATGAAGTTGTTTTTATTCTTAATAAAAATATTAAGGAAGATTTTATAGAGTGCTTCGGTAAGAATATTGAAAAGCAAATTTCTGTTAAATACGTTATTCAGGATCTTCAGAATATTCCTGATGGGTTCAGTGTTCCCGAAGGCAGAGAAAAGCCATGGGGAACCGGGCATGCAGTTTTAAGCGCTAAGGATGCTATCGATGCTCCTTTTATGGTAATTAACGCTGATGATTATTACGGCAGAGAATGTTTTTCTGTTCTTCATGATTTCCTTGTTAATATTGATGTTAATTCTTCTAAACTTGAGCTTTCTATGGCTGGATATAAGCTCGGCAATACGATTACAGAAAGCGGCAGTGTATCGAGAGGTATCTGCGAAACCGATGAAAACGGATTTTTATCCTCTATCACTGAGCGAACAAAGATATACAAAACAGGTGATAGAATTGCTTTCACTGAAGATGATGGTGAAACTTTTACCGACCTTTCTTTCGACACTATTGCTTCTCTTAATTGCTGGGCTTTTGATAATAAGATTTTGCCTGAGTTCGAGAGCCAATTTGTTGAATTTTTATCTGCAGAGCATCCCAACCCATTGAAGGCTGAGTTTTTCTTGCCAACTGTTGTTGATAACCTTGTTAAGGCTGATAAAGCATCGGTTAAGGTTCTTTCAACTAACGATAAATGGTATGGAATGACCTATGCGGAAGATAGACAAACGGTTATTGATGCGATAAAAGATATGGTGGCAGAGGGTATTTATCCCGAAAAGCTTTGGAATTAAAAATGGATGTGTGAATATGGCAAAGGTAGAAAATTTAAGAAATATTGCAATTATTGCCCATGTTGACCATGGTAAAACGACCTTAGTTGATGAAATGCTCAAGCAAAGTGGAACATTCCGATCCAATGAGCAGGTTGAAGACAGAGTTATGGATTCAAATGACCTCGAAAGAGAACGCGGAATAACAATTCTTTCTAAAACAACAAGCGTTAATTATAAAGGTATAAAAATTAATATTGTTGATACTCCCGGACATGCCGATTTTGGTGGTGAGGTTGAGCGAATTTTGCAGATGGTAGACGGTGTTATTCTTCTTGTTGACGCTTTTGAAGGTTGTATGCCACAAACTCGCTTCGTTCTCAAAAAAGCTCTTGCTTTAGGAAAACTTCCTGTTGTTGTTATTAATAAGATAGATAGACCTACCGCTCGCCCCGAAGAGGTTATAGATGAGGTTCTCGACCTATTTATTGATCTCGGTGCTGATGATGACCAGATCGATTTCCCTGTGGTTTATGCTAGCGGAAGAGAAGGCTATGCTTCTTTAAAAGCGGATGAAAAGGGAACTGACCTTGAGCCCCTCTTTGAAACTATTGTTGAAACAGTTCCCGCGCCTGAAGGCGAGCCGGATGGCCCATTACAGCTTCTTTTCACTAATATTGACTATGATGATTATGTTGGAAGAATTGGCGTTGGAAGAGTTGTCAGAGGAGAAGTAAAAACAGGGCAGACTATCTCTCTATGTCATTCTGATGGGACAACTTCGAGAGCTAAAATTGCAAAGCTTTATGTATATAATGGCTTAAAACGCACTGAAACTGAATCGGCAGGGCTTGGAGAAATTGTTTCTGTTTCGGGAATTTCGCAGCTTAATATTGGCGAAACCGCTTGCGATCCGGAGCATATTGATCCCTTACCCTTTGTTAAAATAGATGAGCCTACCCTCGCTATGAACTTTATGGTTAATAACTCTCCTTTTGCAGGAAAAGAGGGAAAATTTGTAACCTCCAGAAACCTTCGCGAAAGGCTATTTAAAGAGGTTGAAACTAACGTTAGTTTGCGAGTTGAAGAAACCGATTCTGCTGATACATTCAAGGTTTCGGGCAGAGGAGAGCTTCATCTTTCGATACTTATTGAAACCATGCGCCGTCAAGGTTATGAATTTCAGGTTTCGCCTCCTGAGGTTATTTATAAAAGAGGAGAAAATGGCGAACTATTAGAGCCGATAGAGCTTTTGATGATAGAAGTTCCGGAAGAATATGTTGGAACTGTTATGGAAAGGCTCGGAACAAGAAAAGCAGAAAT
Source organism: Acutalibacteraceae bacterium (assembly GCA_045656785.1). Lineage (GTDB taxonomy): Bacteria > Bacillota > Clostridia > Oscillospirales > Acutalibacteraceae > UMGS1532. The sequence goes on from JAZORV010000246.1 coordinate 2,247, forward strand.
GACAAATATGGGAACTCGTGACGGCGGCTCAACTCATCTCGAGTTTCTTATTCCGGCTCGCGGTCTTCTCGGATATCGCTCTCAGTTTATGACTGACACAAATGGTAATGGGATAATGAACCATATTTTCCATGATTATGAAGCCTATAAAGGTGATATTGAGCATAGAAACACAGGTTCAATAGTTGTTCATGAAACGGGCGAAACAACAGGTTATGGCCTTTTTAATACTCAAAGCAGAGGTAGGCTCTTTGTTGGTCCCGGTGTTTCAGTTTATGAAGGAATGATTGTTGGAGAAAACCCGAAAAACGAGGATATTGTTTGCAATGTTTGCAAGAAAAAGCAGGTTACAAATATGCGCGCTGCAGGAAGTGATGAGGCGCTAAAATTAGTGCCATATTCCAGGCTTAGTTTGGAGCAATCTTTGGAATTTATCAAAGAAGATGAACTTGTTGAAATAACTCCTGAATCTATCAGGCTCAGAAAACGTATTCTTTCAAAAGAACTTCGCTTAAAGGCAGAAAGCAGAGCAAATAAATAATGCATTATATTTTTCTTGATCTTGAATGGAACAATGCTTATAGCAAAGAGCATAAACGAAATATTAATGAGATTATTGAGATAGGTGCAGTGAAGCTTGATGAAGATCTGAATCTCGTTTCGAGATTTGATTGCATGATAAGATCCAGGCTTACTAAAAAGCTCGGATCTCGCTTTAAAAATTTAACCCATATTTCTAATGACGAGATGAAGGAAGGAGTTAAATTTTCGAAGGCAGTAACAGATTTTATTGAGTGGGCTGGAAGCGGTAATATCACTATCACTTGGAGTAACTCCGACCTTTATGCAATAATCGAAAACTATGATGCTTTTCTTTCCGGAAGAAAGATAGATATGCTCGATAATTATCTCGATCTCCAGAAGTTTTACCAAGCTGTTGTTCCGCATGAAAATAATAATCAAATATCCCTTAAAACTGCCGCAGAAGAGGTTGGAATATCTCTTGATGAAATCTCGCTTCATAGAGCTTCAGATGATAGCGAGCTCACTTCATTGATTTTCAAAAAAATCTATAATAAAGGCGATTTTATGAAGTTTGTTGTTGATACAAGGATCCCCGAATATTTTGAAAGACTTAAATTTAAACCCTTTATGATAACCGATATTAAATCAGAATATCTTTCCGGTGAGGATCTTTCTTTCAAATGCAAAAAATGCGATCATATTGCGAGTGGTAGTGGAAAATGGACTGTTAAAAACAATCAGCTTTATTCTGATTTCAGATGTGAAAAATGCGGTTATAAATTTGTTGGTAGAATATGCGCGAAAAAACTTTATGATTCTGTAAAGCTGAAGAAAGTAGCAATTTCCGTAATGAGGAAGCAGAGGGCTAAAAAGCCTCGCGTAGAGGCGGTTGAATCGTGATGACTTATGTTTGTAGCCTTTGCCCGAGAAATTGCAAAGCTAAAAGGACAGATACTCAAAATAAAGGCGGTATTTGCCGAGCACCATATATGATTACCGCAGCAAGAGCGGCTCTTCATTTTTGGGAGGAGCCTTGCATCAGCGGAAAAGAAGGCTCGGGAACGGTGTTTTTTAGCGGTTGTCAGCTTAAATGCAGCTTTTGCCAAAATTTCGAAATCAGCCATAATAATTTTGGAAAGGGAATAACGCCTGAAAGACTTTCAGAAATTTTTAAAAGGCTCGAAAACGAGGGTGCAAATAATATCAACTTAGTTAGCGCTACTCCGTATCTTCCTTTAATCAGAGAATCATTGTCTTATTATCGCCCGAATATACCTATTGTTTTTAATTCAGGCGGTTATGAGAAAACAGAAACATTAGAAGCATTTAAGGATATAATTGATATCTATTTATTAGATTTTAAATATTTTACTCGTGAAAAATCAGAGAAATATTCTTCGGCTTCTGATTATCCTGAGATAGCGAAAAAAGCTATTCTTAAAGCAACGGAACTCGCAGGGCCTCCTCGGTTTGACGATAGAGGAATTATGCAAAGTGGAGTTATCATCCGCCATTTAATTCTTCCCAGCGCAACAAATGATGCTATCAGTATTCTTGAATGGACAAAGGAAAATTGCCCACAAAACCTTTTTAGCCTTATGGATCAATACACGGTTATTGATGGTGTAAAGGAAAAAGAGCTTTTAAGAAGAGTTACAGATAGGGAATACAATAAAGTAGCGAACAAAATGATAGAGCTTGGGCTTGAGGGTTATTTGCAGGAAAAATCAAGTGCTTCAAAAGATTTTATACCCCGATTTGATTTATCGGGCATTTAGTAATAAAGCAGGTGTAGATGAATGGTAGTTTTCGGAAACGATTGGGATGAAATATTAAAGGATGAATTTGAAAAGCCTTATTATTTGATTTTAAGGGAGTTTTTGAAGGCTGAATATTCGAGAGCAAACGTATATCCACCCATGAATGATATATTTAATGCTTTGAAATACACGTCTTTTAAGGATACTAAAGTTGTTATAATAGGCCAAGACCCTTATCATGGCTTTGGTCAAGCTCATGGGCTTTGTTTTTCTGTTAAAAAAGGAGTACAGCCTCCTCCTTCTTTGAAAAATATGTTTAAAGAATTGCAATCTGACGTTGGTTTTTCTATTCCAAATCATGGCGAATTAACCGCTTGGGCAAAGCAAGGAGTCTTGCTTCTCAACGCAGTCTTAACTGTTCGTGAAGGGGAAGCTAACAGCCATAAAAATAAAGGCTGGGAGTATTTTACGGATAGAGTTATTGAAGAGCTAAATAAGAAGCAAGAACCTGTTGTATTCTTGCTTTGGGGCGCAAATGCAAAAAATAAAGCGAAGGTTATAACTAACCCTCGCCATATAAAGCTTGAAACCGTTCATCCCAGTCCGCTTTCGGCTTTTGGTGGATTTTTCGGTTGTAAGCATTTTTCTAAAACTAACGAAATCTTGAAATCAAATGGTATTGAGCCGATTGATTGGCAGATTTAACCCTTTCTGCTCAATAATTTTCCAAGGTCCTCATCATAGATTATTGTAATCATTTTAATTGAGAATAAATCAACCATTATAGTTGTGTTAGGCTCGAGCGTTTTTAATATAACGTAGCTTGCGCCTACCATCCATATTTCGCCGACAACCTCAATTATATCATCGCCAACAAGTAAGCTAATTCTCGCCCAGTTGCCAATGTTTGCAATGAGATATGCAGGGAGGAATGCGTTGTTTGTTAAAGTTTCCGGAACGTTATCGGCTCCTGTAACAAAGCTTTGGTCCATTGGAGGAACTCTGTCTGGAACGTTTGGTGAAGTATTGTTGCTTGATGGTTGAAAAGCCCAATTTCTATTGTCTTCTTGATAGTTGTTCATATTTGCCATAATAAAAAAACTCCTTATGTTAAGCTATATTTTTCTGTGGGTCTGTAAAAACAATGCAGACCTATTTTTGTATGGAAAATGCCGGAACCATTCCTTGGGAAATCCCTTGGGCAGTTTTTTGTAAATGGGTTAAAATACCAAAGGCAGTTGCCAACAGCTCCGAGAACGTTTCCCTCGAGCGCCCAATCGGCTATCTCCAAATGAACCTGTTCGGCGGCCATATTATATATATTCTGCGGGTTAGGTGTATTCCCAAACATCGTTCTTGCGCAATCAAATTGCCCTTGTTGAAAGATAACGTTTCTGAGGTTTCCTCCGCCCGTTCTTAGATATTCCCCATAGCTTACGTGAACGCGGTTCATTATAACTGTTGCTACTGCCCGCATTCCCGTATCGCCCTCGCCTCCGGCTTCGCATCGAATTATTCTTCCAAGCAGTTCACGGTCGTTAAAAGGCATAATATCCCTCCATTCGCTTTGCCCCTGATTCTATTTTATTCCAAATTGATATTTATGTTATAAAAAAATAAAAGCCTCGATTTTAGAGGCTTTTTTCGCTTATATATCTAATTTTGTTTTTCTTGAATAAGAGAAGATATATTGCTGGATAATTCCCGCAACCTCTTCGCATCCCGTTGGAAGCCCATTCGGGAAGAGGAGAGGCATAGCTCTTTTTATCCAAACATCTTTCGGAAATGCAGCAGGAAATCCGAGACCAAAAAGCAAAACGCAATCCGCAACCTTTTCTCCAACACCGTATATCATCATAAGTTTTTCTCTTGCAGCATCAATATCCATCTTTTTGATTTCTTCAAAATTAATTTCGCCTGATGAAACGCGCTTTGCGGCATCGAGAATGTATTTTGCTCGGAAACCGCTTCGAAGAGGCTCCAAATCCTCTAATCTAAGCTTTGAAATTACTTCAGCCGATGGAAAAGTATAGCTCTCTCCGACCTTTTCTCCATAGTTTTCGCATAATCTTTCGATAATTCCCTTAATTCTTTTAATGTTGTTATTTTGAGAAATAATAAATGAGCAAAGAGTTTCCCAAGGCTCTTGATTTAAAACCCTAACTCCGCTGCAAAGAGCTTTCATTTTGCTTAAAGTTTCATCGCCGTCCATCAGGGCTTCAATCTCAATATAATCTCTATCCAAATCTAAATAATGCTTCCAAAAAGCTTCATATTCGGACTCGGTAGTTTCATATAAAGTTAATATACTATCATCGAGAGATATAATCATTTCTCTGTTATTTGCAACTCCCTTCCATCTGCCATCGGGAAGGAGACTCCAACGAAATGCTTGCCCGCAATCGAGCGTTTCGGCAAGATTTAAGCAATTAATATTTTCAATTTTTAAATCCATATAAATCACCAATTGAATTTTAACATATTTTCATATAAAAGTAAATATTTGAATAAAAATAAAACCTACCGACAAAAATATAATCAATAAATAATAATAATAATCGGAGGATGAGATAATGCTTCGAGGCGTTAATAAGCAGATTATTGAGATAAACGAAACAGGAAACAGTTACTTCGAAAAAGCAATTTTATTTGTCAGCTCCGAACATCCCGAAACTGATGAAAATAAATTATATGAATATGCAGAAAACTATCTGAAAAGTTTAAATGTGGAAAATAAGATAAAAAGCGCAGATTACAGAAAGAAAAACAGAAAATTAAAAGGAATTATTTTATCAATTATTTTAGCAGTTATATCTGCGGTTTTAATGATTATATTGATCTAAAAAAGCCAACACGCTTTTTCGTGTTGGCTAATTTTTATATGTGATAATGAATCGGAACGCCGTTTCTCATTCTGATAATCTGCTCGCCTTGAATAAGGGGAAGGAAGTAATCAACCGCTTCATCCTTAACGTTATTTTGAGCATCATTTACCCATTCTTTTGGAAAAAATTTTTCTTTGTTTGCAACCTTGTCTGCATCAACGGGTTCAACGAGAATGGTATAAGGAGTATTATATAGGCGCTTAAATGCCATCATTTTGCCTGTAATTCCGCTCATTGCTGCTTTAACAGCTTCTTCTGCAATATGCTCAGCTTCTTCGATATCGGTTTTAGAGCTGATATGCGATGAGCAGCGCTGCATAACATTAAGCTCAATAGAGCGAACCTTACAACCTATTTCTCTCGAAACTATTGTTTCCAAGGTCTTACCGATTCCGCTCAATGCTTCATGACCGAAAGCATCAACTTTACCTATATTTGCATTATAATCGGGGTCATCAGGGGATAGCTTAACGCCCTCCGAAACCGCAATAATAACTGCTTTGTGAACTTGTCTGGCAAGGCGCACATCGCTTAAAAATTTATCAACCGAAAACTCATTCTCGGGAAGATATATAAGATGCGGAGCCGCTTCTCCGTTCGCTCTTAAAACGCAGGAAGAAGCGGTAAGCCATCCTGCATGTCTGCCCATAATTTCAATAATTGTCACGGATTTAAGCTGATAAACGCTTGTATCAAT
>JAZORV010000247.1:0-3143 GCA_045656785.1 Acutalibacteraceae bacterium
CTGTCTACTTGACAGGGGGCACATTATTCCTGCCTGAGGTTGTTTTTTAGTCTATTCTCTCGTTTCCCCAGAAGAAGAGGGCAACCGTTCCGGGGCCTGTATGCGCGCCGATGGTGGTTCCGATATCGTAAATATCAACACATTCAACCTTCGGGAAGCGAGCAAGGATCTCTGCCTTTACTGCTTCTGCATCCTCGATAACCGCCGAATGGCTGATATAGCATTTTCCGCTGTAATCCGTTCCGCCTTCGGCGCATTCCTCCATTTTGCCAACGATGGCTTCGATGACCTTCGCCTTTCCGCGAAGCTTCTGTCGGGGAATGAGCTTTCCTTCGTTGCTAACGTTTAAAAGAGGGCAAATTTTGAGCGCAGTTCCGAACCAACCCGAAACCTTAGAAACTCTTCCGCCCTTAACGAAAAAGGTAAGGTCGGTCGTGAAGAACCAATGATGCATGGTTTTCTTGTTTTCTTCCGCCCAATTTGCCAATTCCTCTGCGCTGAGGCCTTGGTCGCGAAGCTCTGCGAGCTTAACCATAAAAAGACCATATCCGCTTGCTGCCGCGAGGGAATCAACTATATATATCTTTCTTTCGGGAAATTTTTCCTCAAGGTCTGCCTTGGCAATGTTGGCAGAATTGAAAACGCCCGTGATTCCGCTTGACATACAAATATGAACGATATCCTTTCCGCTTTCTAAGAAGGGGGTGAAATATTCCGTGAATTCTTCAACGTTCACCTGTGCGGTTTTGGTATCAGCGCCATCAACCATTGCCTGATAAAAATCCTTGAGAGCGATGCTCTGCCCAAAATCATCTGTATATTTTTTATCATCTAAATAGAAATGATAATTAACAACGCTTAAATTCAATTTTTGGATATCCTCCAGTTTTAAATCAACCGTTGAGCAACAGCTTAAAACGTAATCTGCCATAAAAAATACCTCTTGCTTTCATATAATTAAAATAGCCTTTTCGTTTTGCTTACCATATTCTACCACTTATCAGAGAATTTATCCACCTACTCTTTAAAAACAAACGGTAGAGTTGAAAAAAATCAACTCTACCGTTAGTAGAATTCCTTTATTTATGCGGTCTGAGAGGCTCTGAAATCGCCCTATTTTTACTTTTCAAGCAATTTTTCTGCAAGGGCTTTTAAATCATCTTTTGAATAAAATTCGATGGAAATGGTGCCTTTTTCGCCCTTTTCGGGGGTGATTTTAACCCTTCTTCCGATATCGTTTTTGAGGGCAATTTCCATCTCCTTATAATAGTTATCCTTCGGGGCTTCCCTTTTCTTTTCGGGGGCTTCTTTTTTCTTTCCGAGGCGCTCAAGCTCGCGAACACTCGCGCCATTTTGCGCCATAGATACAGCAAGCTCTCTTAAAGATTCGTTCTCGATTGCAAGGATCGCTCTGCCATGGCCCGCAGTTAATGCGCCGATTTTTATAAGCTCTAAAATATCATCGGGAAGAGCGAGCAAACGAATCGCATTAGCAATAGCCGAGCGAGATTTTCCGCAGGTTTCGGCAACCTCAGCTTGAGTCAGCCCATAGTTATCCATAAGATATTTATATCCGCTTGCTTCTTCAATGGGGTTCAAATCCTCGCGCTGAAGATTCTCAATCATCGCAAGCTCCATCATTTCGCCATCCGTCATTTCGCGAACGGTTACGGGAACCTCCTCGATATCCGCCATTCTGCATGCGCGCCATCTTCTCTCGCCTGCAACAAGCTGATATCCGCCCGAAATCATGGGGCGAACGAGAAGAGGCTGAATAAGACCATGCCTTTTAATGCTGTCCGACAGCTCCATCAAGGCAGTCTCATCAAATTCCTTTCGAGGCTGATCGCGGTTCGGCTCAATTTCCGAAAGGCGAACTGTTATAACCTTTTCTTCCTCGGTTGTGTTTTCAAATAAAAGGGAATCGAAGCCCTTGTTAAGTCCTGATCTTTTAGCCATTTCTTTAACCTCTGTTTCTCTTTAAAAATTCCTTGGCTAAGGCGTTATAAGCCTCGGCGCCCTTGCCCTTCGGGTCGTAATACTGAATCGGCTCGCCGAAAGAGGGAGCTTCGCTTATTCTGACAGACCTCGGAATAACGGTTGAATAAAGCTGTTTTGCAAAATATTTCTTAATTTCGGCAACAACCTGCTGAGTGAGGTTAAGTCTGCCGTCAAACATAGTTAAAACAACTCCCTCAAGCTCGAGCCCGGGGTTATAAAGCCTTTTAACCTCTCGCGCCGAAACCATCAGCTGAGAAAGACCCTCCATCGCGAGATATTCGCACTGCATCGGAACGATGAAGGTATCGCAGGCGCAAAGCCCGTTGATGGAAACGAGACCTATTGAAGGGGGGCAATCGATGAAAATATAATCATAATCATCAAAAACCTTCAAAAGCGCGTTTTTGAGCTGACTTTCTCTATGCTCAATCTCGATAAGCTCGATTTCCGCGCCCGCAACGTCTCGATTTGAGGGGATAATATCAACGTTTTTGAATTTTGTTTTGATAATTGTTTCCTTAATATCCCGATTTCCAACGAGGATATTATAAGAAGATGCCTTCAGCTCTCTTTTATTGATGCCGAAGCCACTTGTTGTGTTGCCCTGCTGATCTATATCAACAAGAAGCACCCTTTTGCCGAGCATTCCAACGCCTGCGGTAAGGTTAACGGCGGTAGTAGTTTTTCCGACACCGCCCTTTTGATTAAATATAGTTATAATTTTCGCCACGGCGAACATCCTCCCGAGAACATTTGTTCACTTTATTTTCCTTCTAATTAAGTATACCAAATTTTGCGCTTAAAGTAAAGAGGGGAGACGATTTTTTATAAAATTTTGCTCGATTTTGTTTCACGTGAAACATTTTTCGCCAAAATTCCCTCATTTTTGCTCGGTTATTTCTATTCCTTTATAATAGTGCTTTAAAATTTCTTCAGCGGTTGCTCCGTTTTTTGCCATATAATTTGCCCCGTTTTGGCTGAGCCCTGCCTGATGACCATAACCGCGAACGGTAAAAATAACCTCACCTTCCGAAATGCTCATATCAAAATTTGCCGAGCGAAGCCCCAAAGCCTTCACCGCTTCGCCTCCCGTAATGCTCGAATCGTTTACCTTTATTTTAAGCAGATTCCCTGCCTCGCTT
>JAZORV010000248.1:0-3575 GCA_045656785.1 Acutalibacteraceae bacterium
AGCATCATCATTATTGAAACGATACTTATAGAACTTGAGTTTCTTTGAATTACCCTTTAAGTTAATAGTAAGATTTCTCTTAGTTGTATTAACTTCCCATTCGGTTCCATCGGTCTCGGCTTCGGATCCATTGGCTTCAACGAGTATGGAATAACCGCCATCGGGAGTTTTGAAGGCGGAGCCTCTGATATCATCACCTGTCCAATCAACCTGGAGGGTATCGGAATGGGCAGGAATATAGTTTGTAATAAGAGCAGTCTCATAGAAGAAGTTTCGGATAGGAGCTTCTATAGCAGCCTGAGAATCCGCATTCTCCCAACAAACTCCGGGTCCATGACCTGCAGGGTTGAAGAACTGAGGATTCGGGAGACAGCCACCTGTATAACCCCAGTTAAGAAGGGCTCTCATACCTGTATTAGCGCCTGCGATAACGAAGGAAGCGGTTGAATCGTTCCACCAACAGTAGATACCGGTCCAGTTTTCGCCCTCTTTATGTGTTTCAGGGCCGTTACCATACGTTCCGCAATAGTTCTCTGTTATGTAGAAAACGTGCTCATGGAAATACTCTCTGAAGAAAGCATAGAGATTGAAAGCATACTTATAGTTGTTTTCATACATCTCTCTGATACGACCATAATAGTAGTGGCCATCATAGATATCAAATTCATCTGCGCCAAGTTTTTTAACGGCTGCGGTAAACTCATAATGATTTGCATTCATAGAGTTTTCTCCGCAAGACCAAACCTGAACCTTATCTCTAACGCCGAGCTTCTCGAGCCATTTGGTTGTATTCTGAACCATCTTAACCCAATATTCCTGAGTGTTGAGATATGTAACGAAGTCGTAATCATGACCGGGCTCATTATAGAAGCAGAGCATGGTCATATTATCGTATCCCCTCTTGTGGAACTCCTTAATGGAGCTTGCAGCAGCTCTGCCGAAAGCATCAAGATTCATCGGAGCAGATGCCTGGGGATCAGGAAGACCGGGGAAGCAGAACCATGTTTGGATATCGGTTGAAGCTTTCCAGCCGAAGTTGAGAGCGATCTCACTTCCTGCTGCCTTCCAAATATCAAAATAGGGATAAACGTCCTTCATTCTTTCGCTATCGAAATCATAAATTCCGTTGATATAATTCTGATAATCCTTATTATTTTCATAGTCTTCGCGTTCGGGATCAGACTCCTCGGTGGTGGTGATCCAGTCTACCTGGAACCAACAACGATACATATGGCCTTTAATAGCCATCCAACGATCGCGCTCAACCTCGAAGGTTACATCGGTTACAAAAGGATAACGCTCAACAGTTTCAAACATGAACTGTGTCGGGAAAACGTTGGAACCATGGCCAACGAAATTATCGAACACCACGTTATTTGTTTCAACGTTGAAGGTACGGTTAGCGCCTTTTACAGGTTTACCATACATCTGGATGGGATTATCAACCTCGCCGAACACGAGCTGCTCTTCGGGAGAGATCTCGGGAAGCTCGCCATCGATTGGGTCATCATCCTCATTTATCATTTCATCATCGAGAACGGACTGAGTGAAATACTTCGAATAAGGAAGATAGAATCCAACGTTGCCGGGATCATTTTCTTCCACCTCGATATCAACAATTTCGGACCCGATGTCCGTGGGTTCCGAGCTTTCCACTTCGCCTGTTTCCGAATTGGAATCCGCAGGCTGGGAAGCTGACGGAATTTCCGAGTTGGGTTTTTCTTCTGTTTCTTTACAAGCAACGGCGCTCATAAGCATGGCTACAGCCACGAGAAGACACAAAACTCGAATCAACTTTTTTGCCATTTTGTTTTTCTCCTTTCGGGGATAATTTTAGAAAACTCCGCAATGTAGACTTTCCTGCATCAATTTTACCAAAAATCAAAATAAATTTCAATACTTAAAAGCAAAAAAATAGAATATTGTTCAAAAATCACAAAGTTTTTTGTATTTTTTTAACAACAAGAGGAATGAATGAAAATATTTTACGATAAATCGGATGTTTTTGCAATATAAAAACTCCGTCCACCGATAAAAAACGATAGACGGAGCTAAAAATTTTGCAAATTATCTGCAAGCATTTTCTTTTTTCTTGACATTTAAAAGGACGATTGCGAGCAAGGATACTGCTGCGAGGATAATATAGATGATTGTATCATAATCACCGGTTTCGGGGCTTGTTTCGCCATCCACGCCAACAAATCCATCCATTCCAACTGCATCGCCGTCGGGATGATAATCAACACCGATAAACGTAGTTTTTGCCGCCATCACTCTCTCTATGAGCATCTGCTGCGCCCTCGCCTTTCTTATTGGTGGGGTCGATAATTCGAATACCTACAAAGGAGCCTATAAAATCTTTTGTATGGGATTTTGAACGTTTTCAAGCGTAACGCCTTCTTCGGGATCGATAGGATCAAGCTCGCCATCGATCGGCTCATCATCGATATAATCATCATCGAGAACAGACTGAGCTATGTATTTCGAATAGGGAAGATAAAAAGCAACATCCCCTTCTTCGATAGGCTGTTCAATATCCTCTATTCCCGATTCGATATCCTCGGGGTTTTCTATATCTTCAGTCTCGCCCGAATCAGGAGATGAAGGTTGGGATGTTGATGAATTTTCCGAGCCTGAAGTTTCTTCCGTTTCTTTACAAGCAACCGCGCTCATAAACACGGCTACGGTCATAAGAAGACACAAAACTCGAATCAATTTTTTGCCATTAATTTTTCTCCTTTCAAGGCGGCCTTTAACGATATCATTAGCTATAATTATAAATATTATTAATATAGCGATTTTGTTTTCAACAGTTCGAGACAAATTAGTTTAAAATGTGCAAAAAAATTAAGGAATTTTGCACTTTTTTTGCACTTTTAAAAGCAATAAAAAAACGCTCCCTGCCAAAACCGGCAAGGAGCGAAAAATACAATGAATTTTTCTTAAAGCATCAGATTAGTTGAGCTCTGCGAAATACTTAATTGTACGAACCATCTGACTTGTGTAGCTGTTCTCGTTATCATACCAAGAAACAACCTGAACCTGATAGGTGTCGTCGTCAATCTTTGCAACCATAGTCTGAGTTGCATCGAAGAGAGAACCATAAGTGATTCCAACGATATCAGAAGAAACGAGCTCTTCCTCGGTGTAACCGAAGGATGCAGAAGAAGCTGCCTTCATAGCTGCATTGATGCCTTCCTTAGTGATATCCTTGCCCTTTACAACTGCAACGAGGAGAGTTGTAGAACCGGTGGGAACGGGAACACGCTGAGCAGAGCCGATGAGCTTGCCATTGAGCTCGGGGATAACAAGGCCGATAGCCTTTGCAGCACCGGTAGAGTTAGGAACGATGTTAGCTGCTGCTGCGCGAGCACGACGAAGGTCACCCTTTCTGTGAGGACCATCAAGTACCATCTGGTCACCTGTCCAAGCATGAACGGTAGTCATAATACCGCTCTGGATAGGAGCGTATTTGTTAAGAGTGTCAGCCATAGGAGCCAAGCAGTTGGTGGTGCAGGAAGCTGCAGAGATGATAGTATCATCAGCAGTAAGTGTATCTTCGTTTACGCTGTAAA
>JAZORV010000249.1:0-3261 GCA_045656785.1 Acutalibacteraceae bacterium
GAGTGAGGCGCCCTCGGCTCTTTTTTCCGCCGCCATAATAACAACGAGAGAAAGCGCTGTTGAATAACGAAGGGAATCTATGCAGATAATTTTTCTTTCGGGATATTTTTGAAGAAGCTCCGCCTTAACCATTTCGCAGGTCTGAAGGGTTCCCGAAAGGGCGGAAGAAAGAACGATGCAAAGGATATCCTTGCCCGCCTTAAGCTGCTTCTCAAAAACCTCAAAAATGTCTCCCGCAGGAGCGCAGGCAGTTTTATAAATCGTTTTCTTATCCGACATTGACTCATAAAAGGTCTTGGGATCATATTTATCCCAATCAAGGTCCGATTTTTCGCAATGGCCATCAGGAAAATATACAAGTCCGCTTATATAATCCTCGATACCGAAACGGTCCCTTAAATCACGAGTTAAATCACAAGAAGTGTCAGGAATAATTGCAAAATTTGACATAATCCATCCTCCGTATGATGAAAATTATACAATTATATCGAAATTATACCACAATACACCACATTTTTCAATAATTTTCAAAAAAATTCAACAAAATTAGTGAAATCTCGAAAGGTTTGTGTTATAATACAATATATTTAGCTGATTGCGGTTTTTATCTCTAAAAAACGGAGGTTATTATGGAGGCTTTAATTATAGTTTTAATAGTTTTGGCAGTTCTCCTTATCGGAGGGCTTATCTTTATGCTGATTTATACTTTACCCATCGCGAAAAGGGTTTATCGCGCACAGTTAGTTAGAACAGAGCTCGAAAAATGGGGCAGAGTTTGTTCTGCTCCCGATAATGAAGAACAGCTTGCTATGTGGAACGCGGGCATCGACTGGGCAAATGCTCATAAGGATAAAATGACTGAGGTTGATGTTTTCAGCGAAGGCTTTCATCTTTTTGGAGAATACTATGATTTCGGGTGCGATAGGTGCGTAATTATCCTACCCGGGCGCTGCGAAAGCCTTATGTATTCCTATTATTTCGCGCCGCCTTATGAAAAAGCGGGCTTTAATATCCTCACGATAGACACCCGTTGCCACGGAAAAAGCGAAGGTACGTATAATACCATTGGCGTTAAAGAAAGACACGACGTTATCGCCTGGGCAAAGCTTATGAAGGAAAATTTCGGCAACTCCGAAATATATATCCACGGAATCTGTATCGGAACAGCCTCAGGCATATTTGCGCTGACCGATGAAAACTGCCCGGATTATATAAAAGGTCTTGTAACGGAGGGTTGCTTCGTTTCCTTCAGAGAAACCTTTAAACGGCATATGATGGCGGATAAACGTCCTCTCTTCCCCGTTTTGGATCTCGTTATGCTCGAGATAAATAAGCACACCGGAACCAACGTTTATAAAGACAAGCCTATAAATGCCATGAAAAAGCTCAGAAAAGACCTTCGTATGCTCTTCCTTTATGGCGAAAAGGATATTTTTTCTATCCCTAAAAAATCCCAAGAGCTTTTCGACGCTTGCTCGGCAGAGGATAAAAAACTCGTTTGGTTTCCCGCAGGAGGACACTCACATTTGAGAATCAACAACACCGAGAAATACGACAACGAAATTATCAATTTTTTTAAGGATTAAATATGTTTAAAGAAAAATACGCTGTTTTCACGATGGACGTTGAAGCCTTTACGGACACCGAATGTGTTTCCTATTCCAATTCGGCGGTGGATGTTGACCTTCTCGATGGCTTCGATGAATATATAAGAATTTTAGATAAACACGGGATTAAGAGCACTCTTTTCACCGTTGGCTCTTTCGCACCCAAAATTGCCGATAGGCTCCGCTCAAGCATCAAAAACGGGCACCGCCTCGCCCTTCATAATCATGAGCATATAGCCCCGATGCATATGTCTTTAGAGAATTTCAGAAAAGAGATCGGAAGCGCAAAACAAAATCTTTCCGAAATGTTCGAAACCGAGATATCGGGCTTTCGCGCCCCCTTTTTCAGCATGGATTCCGAAAGGCTCGGGATTCTTAAGGAGCTCGGTTTTAAATACGATTCAAGCCATCTCGGATTTTCAAAAGCCCGACATACCGTCGACCTCGAGCTCAATAATTTCCAAAAGCTCACAGATGGTATCTTCAAAAGCGACAACTTCTTCGAGTTTGAGCTTTCAAAAGAGAAAATCTTTGGTGCCCCATACCCCATATCCGGCGGCGGATATGTGCGCCTCGGAAATTGGGGCTTCATAAAAGGGCTTATAAGGCAGTATCTTCAGCATAATGATTATTATGTTTTTTATCTGCATCCCTTTGAGCTCACCCGCCAAAAGATTCCTTTCTTGAAAGGCCTTAAAGCCTACGACCAATATTATCTGCATTGCGGAATCAATAATTATGCACGCCATATCGAGCAGATAATTCTGATGCTCAAAAAGTTCGGATATACATTCGTAACCTTCGAAGAACTGTCCGAGATCCTTTCCAAAAAAGCATAAAGCCGAAGGCATCCACCTTTTCGGCTAAAATATATTTATTGATAGGAGAAATATACCATGTCTCAATTTTATACCATGAAAATCGCAGGTCTCGAGAGAAATCTCGAAATGTTCCCCGTTAGCGATAAGCTCGATATCGCAGCGTTCATTATCTTTGGCGACGTGGAGCTCACCATCGCAGGCTCTGCAGAGCTGCTCAAAAAAGTCCCCGAGTTCGACGTTATCCTCACCCCTGAAGCAAAATCAATACCTATCGCTTATGAAATGTCCCGCCAGAGTGGCAAGCCTTACGTAATCGCTCGAAAAGGCGTTAAGGTTTATATGCGCAATCCGCTTGACGTTTCAGTTCGCTCTATCACAACACAAAAAGAACAGCACCTTTTCCTTGGCGAAACAGAGGTTAATATGATTAAAGGCAAGCGCGTGCTTATTATCGACGATGTCATCAGTACAGGTGAATCCCTCGCAGCCGTTCGTGAGCTTTTAAAACAAGCAGGCGCCATTGAAGCTGCTGCCTGCTCCTTCCTCGCCGAAGGCGACGCCGCTGACCGTGATGATATAATCTTTTTAGAGAAATTACCTTTGTTCTTTAAATAAAACAATTTAAAACCAATCAAACAATGCAAAACAAAACTAATCCCGGCACCGCAAAAACTTGAGTTATCAATTTCAATAAGGAGCAGCTGAATTTCCGCGCTCCTTATTATTTTTTTCAAAAAAACGAAAAAACCTTGACTTTTTTATGATATTTTGATATCATAATATCATGATATCATGATCTATTAATTAAATAAATCTTTCGTTTTTTTCTTTCT
>JAZORV010000250.1:0-8081 GCA_045656785.1 Acutalibacteraceae bacterium
AGGGCGCCAGCCTCGTTAAAGGCCTTAACTTCAAGGGCAAGACCTTCACTATGGCTATCACCGAAGAGGGTCAGTACAACACAGCTGCTTACAAACGTTGCGTTGCAGCTTTCGAGCAGCAGTACAACTGTAAGATTACCATCAAGTCTTTGTCTTTCGGTAAGTACAATCAGCAGGTTGCTCAGGCTAAGGCTGCAGGTAAGCCCTATGACATTTGCTATGCTCACGGCTCAATGTTCCCGGCTTGCGCTATAGATAACCTCTATAACGATCTTTCTGATTCTATCAGACAGGATGATCTTATGGACAGCAACGATCCCTTAGCAGGTGGTATCGACCTCAACAAAACAACATACTTTGTTTACAACAAGAAGATTTACGGAACTTGTAACTTCTCTTCCTGCTTCCCCTATGTAATCTATTATAATAAGGTTGCATTGGCTGAAAAGGGCTTCAGCGGTAACGCAGACCCCAGAAAGCTTGACGAAAAGGGACAGTGGACTTGGAACCGTATCCTTCAGATGGGTAAGAAGCTTACAGAAATCAACGCTGATAAGTACTTCCTTTCTAACTCTTTCTCCGGCCGTGGTCTCAACCTCGCATACGGAGCACCCATCGTTACCGTTAATAACGGTGTTTACAAGCAGAATATCGACTCTAAGGCATATACTTCCGGCCTTAAAATGATGCAGAGACTCTTCGTTGGCAACGGAAGAATTGCTGAGCCTCGTGATTCTGCTCATCCTTACAACACATATGGTACAATGCTTAAGGGTTCTGCATATATGTTCACTGAGGAAACCTCTAAGTACCTCGATATGGCTAAGGACGTTGCAACTTCTTCTCCCTTCAACCGTTCTAAGGATAACATCGGTATCGTTGCTATGCCTTTAGGCGAAACCAACAAGACCGGCGCATATCCCACAGGATGGCTCACCGCTGTTTGCTCCGGTGCAGGTAAGGGTTCAAACGAGCTCGTTGCAATTGCTTGGGAGTGCTTCCGCTCCGCATATAAGGATCCCACCATCGATAGTAATGCTATGAGCAAGGCTGACCAGGCTTATGTTAATGGCCTCCTCAATGGTGATATCTGCTGCGAAGTTGGTAAGTTCGAAACTTCTGACGAGACAACACTTACCCTCACAGAGGGCGCAGTTATCCCTCACATTACAACCGGCGCTGACGTTACTAAGGAAGTTACCGCAGTTAAGGATCAGATGACCGCTTGTATCAAAGCAACTCTTAAGAAATAATTAAGATTTGAATTATTTTTGGCCGCTTCCCGAAAGGGAGGCGGTCTTCTTTTTTTCGTTGCAAAAAAACAACTTGCAACAAAGAAAATAAAAAAATTAACACGGCTTGTTTGTGGTTTTATAAATTGTCTGCTTCAACGATTTTTTTGTGCAAAGTGCATAAAAAACAGTGTCTAAATTTGTAGGATAAAGCAGTAAGTTTTTGTTGTTTTAAGCTCGCTTTTATGGTAAAATTATGATAATAATGCAAATATGCATATTTTCTAAAAACAAACCATTAAAGGAGAGTTTAAAATGGATCAAATTAAATTTAATGAACTTCATCAAAAAGCGCTTGGTATCAAGGCAGAAATAGGAAAGGTTGTTCTTGGAAAGGACGACATTATTGAGAAAATTTTGGCAACAGCCCTCGCCGGCGGTCATGTTTTGCTCGATGATATTCCGGGTGTTGGAAAAACCACCCTCGCTCTTGCTTTCTCTGCTGCAACAAGCATGGATTATCGCCGCTTGCAGTTCACTCCTGACGTTCTACCAACCGACGTTACAGGATTTTCTATCTACGATAAAAAGACCGATAGCTTCGTTTATAAGCCCGGCGCTGCAATCTGCAATCTTTTCTTGGCTGATGAAATCAACCGTACTTCTTCTAAAACTCAGTCCGCGCTTCTCGAGGTTATGGAAGAAGGTAAAGTTACGGTTGATGGTATAACAAGAGAACTTCCCGATCCTTACGTTGTTATTGCAACCCAGAACCCTATCGGCTCTGTCGGAACACAGATGCTTCCCGATTCTCAGCTTGATAGATTTATGGTCTGCGTTTCTATGGGTTATCCCGATTGGGAGAACGAGGTTTCCATTCTTAAGGGCAGACAGGGTCATAACCCCCTTGAGGACGTTGCCGCTGTTGCATCTCAGGATGATATGAGAGAGATGCGTGCTCTCGTTAAGGAAATCTATACAGACGATAAAATCTATGAATATATAGCAAATATCGCTGTTGAAACCCGTAAAAACGAAATGTTCAAATTAGGTCTTAGCCCCCGTGGCTCGCTTTCTTTGGCAAGAGCTTCGAGAGCCGTTGCTTTCCTTCGTGGCAGAGATTACGTTATTCCTGATGACGTTGCCTTTATTTTCCGCGACGTTGCAGAGCATAGAATAGTTATGAGCCCGAAAGCCAAAATTGCAGGGCTCACCGCCGCCGAGCTTTTAGCTCAGGTTTTAAAAGCAGTTCCCGCACCTTCGCTTAAAAGATAAAATTCAAAAATCAAGAGGAATAAGATGCTTATTGTTAAATTGATATATGCTTTTGCCGCAATAGTGTCGGGAATCTTTTTCGTTCTTTATAGGGATATTCTTTCTTTGATTCTCTTCGGAGTTTTGATAATCATCCCGATAATTCTTTTCATTGTGGCATTAATAATGAGGCTTTCGGTTTCCTTTGAGCTTTCGGGCGGCGCAAATATCCTCACAAAAGGTGAGAACGGAGAGTTTGTGATAAGGATAAAAAATCGTTTTATCCTTCCCGTTATCCGTATTAAACTCTATGGAACTTATAAAAATAGCTTCTCAAACAGGTTCGATAAAAGCGAGCTTTGCTTCAGTGCGCCTCCTTTTTCGGATAGAACCTATAATATAGACCTTGTCTCTGAGCACGTCGGCAACGTTTCGGTTGCCTTCTCCAAAGCGAAGGTCTTCGATTATTTCTGCGTTTTTGCGCTTCCCATTAAGCTTAATAAAGAGTTTTCTCTTTCAGTGCTTCCGCCTTTGGCGGACGTTGGGGTAAGCCTCAGCCAGAATATGTATACCCTAAGTGAATCTAATATCTTTTCCAAACATAAGCCGGGTGACGACCCTTCTGAGGTCTTCCAGATAAGGGATTACGTTGGCGGAGATAAGCTTAACCGCATCCATTGGAAATTAAGCACCAAGCAGAATAGTTTTATGGTTAAGGATTATAGCCTGCCCATAAGCGAGTCTGCTCTTATCGTGCTGGACCTTTGCTGCGATCCCGATGATCCTCGGGAATTAGACCTTATCGATGCAGTTTTTGAGGCGGCATTTCCGCTGTCGAGCTTGTTTATCGAAAGGGAAACGGTTCAATCAAAAGCCCGGAATAAAAAGCAGTCGGGAAATCCCTACGTTGTGAAGGTTGAATCCCTTGACGAGCTTTATACAGCCATGGGCTTGATTTATAATAGCACAGGATATTACGATACTCCTTATATGGCGGGTCTTGATGCTCAGTATCAGCAGAATATGTCCCACGTTATTTATATAGCTCCGAAGATTGGTGAACAGCATCTTGAGTTTGCCAACACTTCGAAAAGCCCCTCTTGCATTTATGCAATGCTCAGCGTTATTCCGGATGAAGCGGAAATTTCCGTTCCGTCCTCTGATGATATTAACGTTCTTCCCATAAAGGCAGATAGCGTTGGCTCAAGTCTTTATGAAGTAGTGCTTTAAGGGGGGAGTAGAATGAAAAATAAAGAAAACATTGGAAATAACGGCGTTTATTTTAAATTCAATCCCCAAAATTCAGTTAATAACAGCAGAATAAAGCTTCCCTTTGCAGGCGAAATAGGTCGCGCAGCTTTGAGCATTATTGCAGCTCTCGGAGCCCTTTTCACTATTATCACGATGTTCTCTCTTAAGGTTGAGACGTTTGTTCCGATAGTAGCAGTGGCGGTATCCTCGCTCGCCTTTAATTTCGCATGCCTTAAGCTCAAAAGACCTTCTTTAATGCTCTTGTTAGGCTTTATTATAGCTTTAGCGGCGGTGTTGTTTGCCTTCCCCTCTATTGAAAGAGGCGGAACCATTCTATATGAGCAGAGCTATAAGGCTATTTCAGCGAGTATGTATTGGGATACCCCCGAATTCACCTATAAATGGTCGAGCGAATATTATGCCGACACAAATCTTGTCATAGGTCTTCTTTCGGTATTGCTCACTTTGGCTATATCCTATTTTATAACCATCAGAACAAGCTTTATAGCAATATTCTTATTGACCTTCCCATTCTTTGAAGTTGGCGCGGCTTTCGGTTGTGTTCCGAATCATTTCGCCTTTGCAACTATGCTTGCTTCCTGGGCTGCTATGATAGCCTTCTATCAGGCGAACCACGTGAAGAAGGATACAAAGAAGCGCAAAACCTTGTTTATAGGCAAAAAAGGCGAGTTTGCAGGGAGCGCAATAGTTATTGCGGCGATAGTGCTTTCTTTATTCTTTGCCGGCAAGGAATTTTTGGGTGTTATCGGAATGGCAAGAAGCGAGAATATTGATATCCTCAGAAAAGACGTTAAAACAACTGCCGAAGAGGTTATCGATTATATTCTCGGCAAGGATAACGACGGAAGCTTAAAGGAGGGCAAGCTTTTAGAGCTTGACGACCATAAGGTTAAGGACCGCCATTATATCACAATGGAAACCTCCCTTCCTTCCATCAATAATAACCTTTATTTAACAGGTTATTCTGCAACTAAATATAAGGGAACAGAATGGGGTCAAACCGAGAATTATGCCAAGTATTCCGAGCTTTTTGCAAAGCTTGAGGCATCTTCTTATAAGATTCCTGCCATTAATGGTGCATTGCTCAGAAACCATGATAATTATGGTAAGTTTGAGCAGGCTCATATAACTCTCAGCGATTTCAGAAGAGTTAAAAATTATGCGTATCTTGCGGGCATCCCCGATACCGATGAAACCTTCAGCACGATCCACGATTATTCCTTAGCTCCCAAGGATAGCGAAAAATATGAATACGATATTTTCTCAAATCCTATTGACCGCTTTGAAATCAAGAATTCGGGATTATATAAGTATAATATATTTAAGAATCAGATGAAGGCGTATGGCGCTTTTGCGAAGGAAGAATATACCGTCTCTTCCTCAACCGAAAACGTCAGAGCACTTGCACAAAGCCTTCAGGATAAGGACGTTTATAAAACGATAGATAACGTTCGATATTATCTTAATGACAATATTGAATATACCTTTATCGTTAATAAAAGCCCCGCAAACGTGGACTTTGTTGATAACTTCTTGTTCACCGAGAAAAAAGGCTACAGCGCCCATTATGCAACCGCCGCGGCCGTTCTTATGCAGAATTGCGGAATCCCGACGAGATACGTTGAGGGATATTGCATCTTAAAAGAGGATTTCAACGCCTCAAAGGATAAGAATAAATATGGTTGGATAACCTTCGATGTTACCGATAAATATGCCCACGCCTGGATCGAATATTATGACGATACATATGGTTGGGTTCCCGTTGATATGACCCCGGGCTTCTGGGAAGGCTCTTTCTATGACTTTATGCAGCAGTTCATAACCGAGCCTGAGGAAGAGGAGCCTATTGAGGAAATCATTGAGGAAGAAGAGGTAGTCGATGAAGAAACGGTTATCGAAATCCCCGAAGAGGTAGAAGAGGATTCTCTTGCAGAGATTCTTGAAAAAGAAAAACAGCTCGAAAATGAGCGCCTCGAAAAGCTCAGAAAACAGAGATTGAAGCTTATTATGACGATTGCAGTTTCTGTTGGCGCGGCGATTTTGGTAATAGCTCTTATTATCATTGCCCGAGTTATTTTCTTAAAGCGAAGAAAGAAGAGGCTCGGCCCTGATAATCCTCATAGAAGCGTTTATGAAAACTTTAAGTATTTAAGAAAACTTGCGAAATTCGAGAAGATAGATCCTGTCTTCCATTCGAGCGAGGAATACGTCGAAAGCTTTAAGGCGCGCTCCGAGTTTATCGATGAAAAAGAGCTCGAAAAAGTGTTTGCAATTATTCTCAAAAACGCATATTCAAAGGATGGCGCGAACAGGGAGGATGCCGAGCTTGTTTATAGCTTCGTTGATGCTTATGCAAAGCGCATTCGCAAGGCAAAAAGGCTTCCTCAGAGAATCAAAAGGCGCCGCCTTAAAAACAAACAGAAGCGCCTCGAAGAAAAAGCAAATAAAGCTTAAAAAACAAAATAATCTCATAAAACCCGCTTGAGGCTCACCCTTAAAGCGGGTTTGCTTTTTATCCCCTTGAAAATTAAGGCAAAAAGGAGTATAATAATTATATCAATATAATTGATGGCAAATTTTCAGAAAAGAGATGCATTTTTATGACTAAGATTGATATTTTTTCGGGATTCCTCGGAGCCGGAAAAACAACACTTATTAAAAAACTAATCGCCGAAGCTTTTTCCGGTGAAAAGCTTGTTTTAATCGAAAATGAATTTGGCGAAATCGGTATCGACGGAGGCTTTTTGAAGGAAGCGGGAATTGAGATAACCGAGATGAATTCCGGCTGTATTTGTTGCAGTCTTGTTGGAGATTTCGGGGAAGCGCTCAAAAAGGTCTTAGATGAATATTCTCCCGATAGAATTATTATCGAGCCTTCGGGCGTTGGGAAGCTTTCGGATGTTATAAAGGCGGTTGAAGGCGTTGAGGGGGATATCCTTCTTAATAGCTACGTTGCGGTTGTTGATGCGAAAAAATGCAAGGTTTATATGAAGAATTTTGGCGAATTTTTCAATAATCAGATTGAAAATGCAGGAACTATCGTTTTAAGCCATACGGTAGGTCTCTCTGAAGAAAAGCTTCAGGAATGTATTTCCCTCGTTAAGGCGAAGAACACAGGCGCCAATATTATTTCAACCGAGTGGGACGATATTTCGGGCGTTCAGATTTTGGAAACTATGGAAAATAAAAACTCTCTTGCTTCTGCTATTAAAGAGCTTGAGGAGGAAGACGTCTGCCCCGAATGTGGTCATCACCACCATCACCATCATGAGCATCATCATGACCACGATGAGCATTGTTGCTGTGAGCACGACCATCACGAGCATCACCATCATCACGATGAAGAATGCCATCATCACGAGCATCATGACCACGACGAGCATTGTTGCTGCGGCCATCATCATGAGGAGCATCATCACCACCACGAAGAAGAATGTCACCATGAGCATCACGGCCACGATGAGCATTGTTGCTGTGGCCATCATCATGACGAACATCACCATCACCACCATGCCGATGAGGTCTTCTCAAGCTGGGGCATCGAAACTGCTGCTAAATTCTCTGTTGAGGGCATTGCCGCTATACTGGAGGCTTTAGAGGATGAAGAAAAATACGGAATGATTTTAAGAGCCAAGGGTATCGTTGCGGCGAAGGATAGTTGGATCCATTTTGATTATGTTCCGGGAGAAGCAGATATCAGAACGGGCGGAGCCGACGTTATAGGCAGAATCTGCGTTATTGGCTCCAAGATAAATGAGAAAGCTATCTCCGAGCTTTTCTCTCAAAAAGAGGTGCAATAAATGGATATTCCCGTTTATTTATTTACAGGCTTTTTGGATGGCGGAAAAACCTCTTTTATTCAGCAGACCTTAGAGGATAAAAACTTTAATTCAGGCGAAAATACTCTGCTTCTCGTTTGCGAAGAAGGGGAGATAGAATATGATACTTCAAAATTCTGCGAATCGGGAGTAACGATAACCGTAGTTGAAGAGGAATCCGATCTTACCGAGGAGAATTTAAAGGCTTGGGCGGATAATGCCAAGGCTCGCAGGGTTATAATAGAATATAACGGAATGTGGCAATTAAAAAGCCTTTTTTCGGCATTTCCTCCCGAATGGGTTATATATCAGGAAATGATGTTTGTTGAAAGCGCAACCTTTATGCCCTATAATCAAAATATGCGCTCGCTTGTTGTTGATAAGCTGAATGGCGCAGAGCTGATAGTTATGAATAGGGCGGATAAAACGCTCGACCGCGATGAGATTCATAAAATTGTTCGCGGGGTTTCGAGAAAGGCCGAAATTGCCTATGAATTTCGCGATG
>JAZORV010000251.1:0-3197 GCA_045656785.1 Acutalibacteraceae bacterium
GGTTTACATATAGAAACTAATGTGATAAAATAAAATCAAAGGGGTGTTAAGAATGGATGCAAAATTAATTGGTTCAACTATTGCCAGCCTTCGAAAATCGAAGGGGATGACTCAGGCGGCCCTCGCGGAAAAATTAAACGTAAGTGATAAAACCGTGAGCAAATGGGAAAGCGGCTTGGGCTTCCCTGAAATTACTCAGTTTCCGGCCCTTTCTGCGTTTTTCGGGGTTTCGGTTGATTATCTTATGACAGGCGATAGCGTTGGAATAACTATTGCAGGAAATATGATAGCGGATATGGTTAAAAGCATCAGCGAATACCCGCAAAAAGGAATGCTCGCGGAAATAAGCGACGTTTCGCGCGCTGTTGGAGGATGTGCTCCAAATGTGGCAATTGATATTGCAAAAATAGATAGCTCCTTGCCCATTTCGGTTGCCGGATGCATGGGCGATGATGAAAACGGAAGATTTATAAATTCAGTTATGCAAAAAAATGGCGTTGATACAAGTATGGTTTCTTTTTCTAAGGAAGAGGCAACCGCTTTCAGCGATGTTATGAGTATGAAAAATGGAGAAAGAACCTTCTTCAGCTTCAGAGGAGCGAACGATCTTTTTTCTCCTGAATATATAAATTTAGATTTGCTTAAATGCAAAATCTTACATATAGGATATATTTTGCTGTTATCAGAATTTGATGCTTTAGATGAGGAATATGGCACTGTTTTAGCAAGATTTCTCAAATCTGTTCAAGATAGAGGAATTAAAACCTCTATCGATGTTGTTAGTAGTTCAAATCTTGATGATTATCCTAAAAAAATAATTCCGGCTCTAAAATATGCCGATTATTGCATTATTAATGAGATTGAGTGCTGTAATACTTGGGGAATTTCTCCTTATCGTGAGGATGGCTCCCTCGATATCGACGCAATAAAGCTTGCTATGGAAAAAACTATGGCGGCAGGCGTTAAAGAAAAGGTTATTATCCATTGCAAGGAGGCGGGCTTCTGCCTGAGCAGTGACGGCAGCTTTACTAAGATCGGTTCCTTAAAGGTTGATAAATCCCTCTTTAAAGGTAGCGTTGGCGCGGGCGATGCTTTTTGCGCGGGAAGTCTTTATGGAATTTATAATGGCTTTGATGATAAAGAAATTCTTGAGTTCGCTTCTGCTGCCGCAGTTTGCAATCTTTTTGAAGCAAATTCTATTGATGGAATGCGTTCAAAGGATGAAATAATCGAAATTATGAATAAATATGAGAGGATAGAAATATGAAAAGAGCAACTTTTGATAAGCAGGTAGAGAAAACCTTAGAATTTTTTGAGAAGGCTCATATCGTTTTGAATGAGGATGAGAAAAAGCGCATAGAAATCGTTGATTTCGGCCTCGACATCGTTGATAAAATGGGACTACAGATTTTGACCTATATCAACACAGAGCGCGTTTGCGCTAAGGAAATGGTGCTTTTTCCCAATCAGACCTGCGCCGAGCATATGCACATTCCTTCCTATGGCTGCCCCGGAAAAGAAGAAACCTTCCGTTGCAGATATGGAAAGGTATATCTTTATGTTAGCGGTGAGGGCAAGAAGGAAGACATAAAGGCGCATATCCCCGAAAGCGAAGTCAGCGTTTTCCATGAGGTTATCTTAAACCCCGGCGAGCAGTATACTATTATGCCCGAGACATGGCATTGGTTCCAAGCAGGAGAAGAAGGCGCTGTTATTTCCGAGTTTTCAACTATGAGCACCGATGAAACCGATATTTTCACAGATAAAAGATTAGTAAGAGAAACAATTATAGAGGATTGATATTATGTTAGTAACGTTAAATGAAGTTCTTTTTGATGCACAAAAAAATCATTATGGCGTAGGTCTTTTTAATGCAACAGATTCAGATATGCTTGAGGCAACTATTGCCGCTGCAGAAGAGCTTAACTCTCCCATTGTTATAGGAACTGCTGAGGTTCTTTTGCCTCATGGTGAATTAAAGCTTATTGCTCCCGGAATGATTGCCGCAGCTAAAAGAGCAAAGGTTCCCGTTGTTGTTCATTTTGACCATGGTTTAACCTTTGACCGCTGCATGGAGGCAATAAAATTAGGTTTCTCGAGCATTATGTTCGACGGTTCTGCGGGAGATGAAGCTGTTAATCTTAAAAATACAAGGGAAATCGTTAAGATTGCCCATTCCTTTGGCTTAACCGTTGAGGGCGAGATTGGACACGTTGGTCAAGCAGATGCGGGAGATAATGATGCAGTTGATATGTATACAACCCCCGAAGAAGCGGTTTCTTTCGTTGAGAAAACAGGTGTAGATGCTCTTGCGGTTTCGATTGGAACAGCGCACGGTGCATATAAAACTAAGCCGAAACTCGATATCGAGAGATTAAAGCTTATCAGAAGTCAATTAGATACTCCCTTGGTGCTTCATGGCGGCTCAGGCCTTTCTGATGATGACTTCAGAAACACCATCCGCGAGGGTATTGCGAAGGTAAATATTTTCACCGACCTTTGCGTGGCAGGAAATAAAGCTATGGTGGATGGACTTCTTAAAGGAAAATCTTATCTTGAGATCAGAGATATAAGAGTTCAATATATGAAGGAAGCCGTTAAGCATAAGATGCGCTTGTTCGGTTCTGAAAACAAGGCTTAAATATTGCAAAACGCAGGTATTTTCAAAATATCTGCGTTTTTATCTTGTTATAAAAAACAAACTGTGATATACTGATTTTATCAACAAAAAAGAGGGTGTTACCTTGCTTTCAAATTTCCATACCCATACCATTCTTTGCGATGGTGATAATACCGCCGAAGAAATGGTGCTTTCGGCGATAGATAAAGGCTTTTCTGCTCTCGGCTTTTCGGGGCATGGCTATACCGATTTCGACCTTAGCTATTGCATGAAGGATATGCCCCTTTATATCGCCGAAATCAAGCGCTTAAAAGAAAAATATAAGAATAAGATAGAGATATATCTTGGCGTTGAGGAGGATATAAAATATCTTCAAAACCGAGAGGATTTCGATTATATAATTGGCTCATCTCATTATACCTTTGTTAATGGAAAAAATATGGCTCTCGATTCAAGCTTTGATGGCTTTAAGGAGTGCCTTGAAGCCTGGAATGGCGATGTTTTGGAAATGGCAAAGGAATATTTTGAGAGCTTTTGCGATTATATCTTATCAAGAAAGCCTGATATTATAGGTCAT
>JAZORV010000252.1:0-3272 GCA_045656785.1 Acutalibacteraceae bacterium
TGAATTTATCCCGTGGATATTAAGTCAGTGCGAAAATGTATCTGAGGCTCAGAAATTACTGGCAAACTTGAATTTCCTCAACGAAAATTTTAGCGAAAATCTGCCGCTAACACCTCTTCATTGGATTATTTCGGATAAACACCGATCTATAACCGTAGAACCTACAAAGCATGGTATAAAGGTTTTTGACAACTTTATAGGCGTCCTTACAAACAATCCTACTTTTGATTATCAAATGTTCAATTTAAATAATTATATGGCACTTAATATTGGTAATCCCCAAAACACCTTTTTGGGAGAAAAGAATCCTATTGGTCTCAAAGCCTATTCTCGCGGTATGGGTGCGATAGGACTTCCGGGAGATAATTCTTCTATGTCGCGCTTTGTAAGAGCGGTATTTGTTAAAATGAATTCAGTTTCAGGAAGCAGCGAAAAAGAAAGCATTAGTCAATTTTTTCATATTTTAAGGTCGGTAGAAATGCAACGAGGTTGCGTGGAAATAGATAAGTCACTTTATTCTATAACCATTTACAGTTCTTGTTGCAATACGAGTAAGGGAATTTACTATTATACTACCTACGACAATAATCAAATATCTGCAGTTGATATAAATAAAGAAAACTTAAAAAGCACCACGCTAATACAGTACCCACTTCAAAAAAAACAAACTGTTTATTATCAAAATTAACTCAAAAGGCTCTTAACAGAAAATACAAAATCGGCAATCTTTATTCAAACAGATATGCTAAGGCTTTTAGATGATGTTGAGATGGATATATTTCAACCATTATCGTAAAGGATAACGCAACTGACCTTCTCAGGTTCTCGTCCTGCCATACACAAAAATTAAGAAACGCGGATAATCCGAATCTAATTTTAATGATGATATCCCTAGTCTATCGGCATGAATAAAAAATCCGCCGATAAAGTCGACGGATTTTTGGCTGGGGTGGCAGGATTCGAACCTACGAATGCAGCAGTCAAAGTGCTGTGTCTTACCGCTTGACGACACCCCAATATTAAACTTTTAATTTTAAGAAAAACCGCCGACGTTAATTAGTCGGCGGTTTTGCGATTCTGGGGTGGATAATCGGGTTCGAACCGACGACCTCCAGGGCCACAACCTGGCACTCTAACCAGCTGAGCTATATCCACCATTTATACCGCGCAAATGATATTATATCAAGTGAAAAAGGATTTGTCAATACTAAATTTAAATAATTTCTACTTTTTTTAATAGAAAAGTCTAAATAACAAAATCTTCAGGACTATAATTTTCGCTTTGCCTTATTTTAACTGGTTTTCTTTTCAAAATATCATATTTATATTTTCTGCAATGTCCGAAAGAATCTACAACGCCTTTATATTCGCAAAGGATTTCCCCTTGGATGGCATATTCCCTCGAATGGATGCAATATTCACAGCGCTTTTCAATGCCTTTATTAAAAAATTTAATCTTTTTCATATCATCACCATTTGTGCTTTTTTATGATTATAACATATTTCTCCCGATTTTTCCACTATTTTTAAAAATTTAATTGCTTTTTATTTTACATTGATTTATAATTTACATATAATCTTTAACGGAGAACCAATATAATAATTATGATTCATTATATGAAACTACAACCAGAACCTTTTCAAAAGTTTAAGAGCGGCGAAAAAACTATCGAGCTTAGGCTTAATGATGAAAAACGCCAAAAAATAAGCCTCGGAGATACCATCGTTTTCTCTTGCAAAGAAGAAAAACTTAAAACAAATGTTTTAGATCTTCATCTTTTTCCTAACTTCGATACTCTCTATAATTCGCTCCCCTTAGATAAATGCGGATATTCTACCAAAGAATTGTCTTCAGCCTCACCCGAGGATATGCTTAAATACTATTCAAAAGAAGCTCAGGAAAAATTTGGAGTTTTAGGAATAGAACTGATTATTACGAAAGGCTAAGTTTAAAATGAAAAACAAGAAAGAATTGCTCGCTTGGTATTTTCCTAATTGGCATGTAGACGAAAGAAATGAAAAATGGCACGGAAAGGGCTGGACCGAATGGGAGGTTACTAAATGTGCGCGTCCTAGATTTGATGGTCATAAGCAACCCAAAACTCCGCTTTGGGGATATGGTGATGAATCAGACCCGAAGGTTATGGAGCAAAAGATAGAAACCGCTAAGGCATATGGTATTGCGGGTTTTTTATGGGATACTTATTGGTTTGAGGATGGCGGATACAGGATGAAGGCGCTCGATGATGGCTTTTTCGGCGCTAAAAACAATGAAGACTTTAAAATTGGACTCGTTTGGTGCAACCATGACCCGATATACGTTCATCCCGCTTCATATCTTAATGGCTCGCAGTCCCTCCTTTCGGGCGAGATGAGCCTCGAAGGCTTCAGAAAAATGACCGACCATTTTATCGATAACTATTTCAAGCGCCCAAATTATCTGAAAATTCAAGGAAAAATATATTTTGGAATTTATGCGGTTCAGAAATTTATCGATGGTCTCGGCGGATTTGATAATGCAAAAGCCGCCATCGAAGATTTGAGAGAAAGAGCAAAAAAAGCGGGGCTTGGAGAAATGTATATCACGGGCGAATGCAGAAACTGCGATTTTTCGAATGATATAAATGAAAATAACGAATATATTAACAAGCTCGGGTTTGATGCTCTTTTCAGATATGGCTGGCCCTTGCCGGATGCCGAAAATACCTTTCCAAAATGCGAATATAAGGACTTTATAGACTTAGGCATTAAAACCTTTGAGGAGGACGAAAAGAATTATGATCTTCCCGTTTCCATAACAGTTCAAGCGGGTTGGGATTCCTCTCCGAGAACAGTTCAATCGGATATGTATGAAAACATCGGTTTTCCATTCTTGCCAATTGTTGATAATCAAAATGCCGAAGATTTTGCTAAAGCCCTCAGAGCTGCGAAGGAATTTTCCGAAAAACCTAATTTTAAGGGTGAATATGTAACCCTTTCCACCTGGAACGAATGGACTGAAGGAAGCTATTTAGAGCCCGATACATCTTTTGGCTATGCTTTTTTGGAAGAGATTAAGAAAGTTTTTGGATAATTAAAACAAAGAAAAACCACCCGTTTGGGTGGTTTTAAAAATTTATATATGTTTTATTTAGTTGGCAACCAGCAAGCGTATTTTGATTCATCGCTCCAAGTTTTTCCTGCTGACGAATAATCAACAACCGTTAGGCTTTTTCCATTATTGGTTGGAACAGAAAATTGAACAACTGAAGGGAAAACTGAAACATCCGATG
>JAZORV010000253.1:0-4715 GCA_045656785.1 Acutalibacteraceae bacterium
CTCCTTTCGTAGTTCTCTAAGACTTGAACAACCTTATTGTACTACTTTGGGGAATTTTTTTGTATAACTTTTATTCCCCACCCGCATAGCGGGTGGTTGTCTGTTTCGGACGTTCCGTCCTCAACTGGCTAAAGCCATTAAAGGCGAAAAGCCGCGGTAAACATTACCGTGGCTTTTTTACGCATTAAATTACAAAAAGTTGTCTTTAGGAGCTTTATTTGTTCCGTTAACTTTTGGTTTTTTATAATTTTATTCCATAGATTTTGCAAGCATTTTCATAATATATCTTTCTATAATCATCAGCATTCAAATTTAAATCATTAAGAAAAGCGATTTCGTCGGTTATATCCCACATTGGGTAATCGGTTGCAAAAAGAACGTTTGAAACACCAAAACAATTGATAATCTCTTTTGCCTTTTCTTTGCTCATAAATTTAAAGCTCGAGGATGTATCAACATAAAAATTAGGAATACCAGCAAGTTTATCCTCCGCCTCGTCCCAAACGGACCAACCACCTAAATGCGCTCCAACAACGATTAGATTTTCATAAATTTTCATTATTGGAAGCATTCTGTTTGGGTTAGAATAATCGTATCTGTGATCGCCTGTATGCATAAGAATTGGAAGATTATATTTTTCGCAGAGTTCATAGATTTTCAAGCATCGGTGATCATCAATCTTAAAGGCTTGAATATCCGGATGGAGCTTAACTCCGCGAAGCCCTAATTCTCTAAGATGTTCAATATCTCCTTTGATATCAGAACTTTCTGGGTGCATAGTTCCGAGCCCCGTCATTTTACCATCAGTATTCTTAATTGTTTCAGCAATGAATTCATTTATGCTTTTTACTTGAGCGGGCGAGGTAGCAACGGATTGAACAACAAAATGATCAACCCCTGCTTTCTTCCCTTCTTTTAATAAAGTTCCAATAGTCCCGTCAAATTTATTATCAAGATGATAGAAATTTCCAGTTCCCGCAACAGCTCTCGCCGCTATCTTATCGGGATAAACGTGGCAATGAGCATCGATAACAAAACAATCTTTTATCACTATTTATCACCATTCAGCTCTTTAATTCTTTCTACCGCTTCTTCTCGCATCTTGTATTTAAGGATTTTTCCTGCAGCATTCATCGGAAAAGCTTTAACGAAATCAATATATCTCGGAACTTTATGGCGAGCCATATTAGCCGCGATGTAAGCCTTCATTTCATCAGATGTCATTTCTTCTCCATCTTTCAGAATGATGCAAGCCATGATTTCTTCACCATATTGCTCATCGGGAACTCCGATAACTTGAACGTCGCTAACCTTCGGGCAGGTATAGATAAATTCCTCAATTTCTTTTGGATATATATTTTCTCCACCACGGATAATCATATCCTTAAGTCTGCCGGTTATGCGATAGTTTCCGTTTTCATCTCTGCAAGCGAGATCTCCTGTATGAAGCCAGCCATCCTTATCAATAGCTGCAGCAGTTGCATTAGGCATTTTATAATACCCCTTCATGATATTATAACCTCTCGCAACAAATTCACCATTAACACCATCGGGACAATCTTCGCCGGTTTCGGGGTCAACAATTTTACATTCAACATTTGCGAACTTACTTCCAACAGTTTCAGTTCTAACTTCAAGAGAATCATAATAACTGCTCATCGTGCAACCCGGGCTCGCTTCAGTTTGTCCGTAAACGGAAACAATTTCTTTCATATTCATCGCAACTGTTGCTTTCTTCATAAGGTCAGCAGGACAATTAGCACCCGCCATTATTCCAACTCTAACATAAGAAAAATCAGTCTTTTCAAAGTCGGGATGCTGCATCATGGCAATGAACATAGTCGGAACACCGTTAAACGCGGTTATATGCTCATTATGAACGCAAGCAAGAGCAGGTTGAGCCGAGAAATAAGGCAACGGATACATTGTAGTTCCGTGAGTCATAGATGCAGTCATAGATAGCACCATACCGAAGCAATGGAACATAGGAACCTGAATCATCATTCTGTCTGCAGTTGATAATTCCATATGGTCTCCGATATACTTTCCGTTATTCACAACGTTATAATGAGTAAGCATAACACCCTTGGGGAAGCCTGTTGTTCCGGAAGTGTATTGCATATTGCAAACGTCGTCCTTATGAACTGCCGCCGCCATTCTGTATACCTCTTCCACGGGAACCTGCGAAGCTCTTTCGAGAGCCTCATTCCAGGTTAAGCAGCCTTTTTGAGAGTATCCAACGGTTATCGCATTACGAAGGAAAGGCAGACGTCTTGCATGAAGGCTCTTGCCTTTTTCGAGCGTTTTGAGTTCAGGGCAAAGTTCTGCAATAATTCCACCATAATTGCAATCTTTTCCGCCTTCTGTCATAATCAAAGTATGTGTATCAGATTGACGGAGAAGATACTCAATTTCGTGAATTTTGTAAGCAGTATTAACAGTAACCAAAACTGCGCCAATCTTAACCGTCGCCCAAAATGCGATGTACCATTGAGGAACGTTTGAAGCCCAAACAGCGACATGCGTTCCTGCCTTAACACCAAGCGCAATTAAAGCACGAGCGAAAGTATCTACGTCGTCTCTGAATTCTGAATAAGTTCTTGTATAGTCAAGTGTTGTATATTTAAAAGCATACTGGTCAGGGAACTCTTCAACCATTCTATCGAGAACTTG
Organism: Acutalibacteraceae bacterium; assembly: GCA_045656785.1. Taxonomy (GTDB): domain Bacteria; phylum Bacillota; class Clostridia; order Oscillospirales; family Acutalibacteraceae; genus UMGS1532. The sequence continues at coordinate 2,674 of JAZORV010000253.1, forward strand.
AGAGAAGGTTAAATCAATGAGAGAATCCTTTTCCCAGATATAATTTCCGGTGTGCGCTCTATTGAAATATAAGGTCTTTTCGTTTTTTGAAGTATCATTAAATTGCTTCATAAAATTGGTGAACTGAGAGAAAATAATTTCCATATCATCAAGCTCTTCACACCAACTGGGATCCCAAACAAGAGAAATAAAAGAATCATAATTAACGGAACGAAGCGCAAGCATAAGCTCTTTTATCGGAAGCTCACCCTCACCTGCCAAACAATATTCAATTCCATCCGGTGTTTTAATAGCATCGCTCAAATGGACGTGTTTAACGTAAGCACCAAGGTTTTTGATGACCTCTTCAGGAGTTTCACAACCTTCATAATATGCCGCTGAAAGATTCCATAAAGCGCCCAGATTATCGCTTGCAAAAATATTGAGAATATCGCGAAGCTCGGCAGTTTTTGCAAATAAACCGGAGGTTTCCAAAAGAATTGTTATGCCTTTATTTTCAGCTTGAGGCAATACATTTTCAATAAACTCGATGATTTTTGTTGTAACTTCTTGTTTTTCCTCTTTAAAATAAGCCTTTAATCTAATATAAGGAATATGTAAATTTTCAGCAATTTCTATGCAGCTATTAATTTCAGATAATGCCTTGTCATGATTTTCAAAATCTGAAATATCAGAAATAGTATCGATACATGGAATCTGCAATTTTTTATCATATAAGCGGCGAAGTGTCGAAGCGGCAGTATAATTATGAAAAGCGCCATCCTTCTCTGTAAAAAGCTTATTATATATATTATGAAGCTCTATACCATGAAAGCCAAGGTCAATCGCAACGTCACAAAATTCTTCGAAACTGTTATTATGCCAACCTTTAGTTGAAAAGGATAATTTCATTTTTAAGCCTCCTCATAAACTATCTTGTTAACAGCATTTATATATGCTCTGATACTTGCTCCAATGATATCTGTTGAAATACCATTACCTGAATAAAGCTTTCCGCCCGAGCGGAGCTTAACAAGCGCCGAACCCATCGCTTCTTTTCCTTCGGTTACAGACTGAATCTGGAAATCATCGAGCTCGTAGTGATGACCAATAATTCTATCAATCGCGAGAAAAGCGGCATCGATTGGTCCATCGCCAATACAAACGTCCTGCATAATTTCCCCGTTTTTATCAAGAGAGATTTGAGCGCTTGCAGGGATGATATTTCCGTTATTTATAACGTAACTTACAAGCTTATAAGCCGGAGGAACCTGCAAAGCTACGCTCGCAACGATAGCTTCAAGCTCTTTAGCACCAACGCGCTTTTTTGAAGCAACCCTTAAAAATTCTTCATAAACTCTTGTCTCGTCCTCTTCGGAAAGATCGTATCCAAGCTTATTTACACAAGAAATGATATCCTCTTTAGAGTCGTTAATATCGAGATGAATCGAGCTATATTCAGGAGATGCAACAGTTACAACAGATTTTTCATTCTTAGCATTAGTCGCAATCCAATTTATCTGCTTTACGATTCTGTTGATCTCGGTATCTTTGATATCGGTATAAAAACCATAGTTATTTCCGCAGTTTTTAATCATATTACCGAAAACATCAATAGTTATGCCAGCCCCACCGACAGAAGTTTTGATGTATTCAATGTTTTCTTTAGCAGAGAGAATTGCATTTGCAACTGCAAGACCATTTTTATTGCTGCATGAAATGATAACCGGAATATTTATATTTTTAGCAATTCCAGAAACAAAAGCGGCAAAATCATCCGGCATCATTTCTGCTGCATCATCACAGATGCAAACAGATGTCGCGCCACTATCTACTGCTATATCAATAACAGATTTAAGGAAATCCTTATCGGCTCTTGTTGCATCAAGAGCGCAATATTCAACATTTTCGCACTTTTCTTTTGCGTATTTAACTGTTTTCTCTACCCATTCGAGCATTTTAGGGCCTTTTTTATGGCAAGTATATTCCATACCAATCGGAGAAACTGGAAGTTCGATTCTAATTTGCGGAATTTCAGCAGCAGCGAGTGCTAAAGCAGCATT
>JAZORV010000254.1:0-4367 GCA_045656785.1 Acutalibacteraceae bacterium
TGCAGGATATGTTCTGTATGATAATGATGGTTGAGGTTGAAGAAATCAGTGTTCCTTTTAAGGCTTTCGTTGAGGCAATGAAGCAAGCAGGCGAAGAGAAATCTCTCAGTATCCACGTTATGCATGAGGATATCTTCAATTCAATGCATAGAATTTAAGAGGTAGAAACAATGGGTGTGCTTAATACTAAAGATATCCTCGAAACTATCACTATGATAGAAGAGGAGCATCTTGATATAAGAACGGTTACAATGGGCATCTCCTTGCTTGATTGTATTGATACAGATATTGATAAAGCCTGTGAGAAGGTCTATGAAAAAATAGTGAATAAGGCAAGAAACCTTGTTCCCGTTTGTGAGCAGATAGAAGCTGAATACGGAATCCCAATAATAAATAAGAGAATTTCCGTAACCCCTATCGCTATGATAGCTGCCGCAACAAAGAGCAAAGAGGTTGTTAAATTCGCCCATGCTCTGGAAAAAGCTGCAAAAGAGGTTGGAGTCAACTTTATTGGTGGATATTCTGCCCTCGTTCATAAAGGCTTTTCCGCAGGAGATATGGAGCTTATTGAGTCGATTCCGCAAGCGCTTGCCGAAACCGACCACGTTTGTTCCTCGGTTAATATTGGCTCAACCAAAAGCGGAATTAATCTCGATGCAGTTGAGAAAATGGGCCATATAATAAAGAAAGCTGCCGAGCTTACCGCCAATAGAGATTGCATCGGTGCAGCAAAGCTTGTTGTATTTTGTAATGCTCCCGAGGATAACCCCTTTATGGCAGGTGCTTTCCATGGCGTTGGAGAACCTGATTGCGTCATAAACGTTGGCGTTTCGGGTCCCGGTGTTGTCCGCGCGGCGCTTGCAAAAGCGGGAGACGTTAACATAACTGCCATTGCAGACCTTATAAAGAGAACCGCATTTAAGATAACAAGAATGGGTCAGCTCGTTAATATGGAGGCATCATCTCGTCTTGGCGTTCAGTCGGGTATAGTGGATTTATCCTTAGCACCGACTCCTGCTGTTGGAGATTCGGTTGCTCATATTTTAGAAGAAATCGGTCTTGAATGTTGCGGAGCTTGTGGAACAACTGCTGCCCTCGCAATGCTTAACGATGCTGTTAAAAAAGGCGGAGTTATGGCTTCTTCCCATGTTGGCGGACTTTCGGGCGCGTTTATCCCCGTAACAGAAGATGCAGGAATGATTGATGCCGCAAGAAATGGTACCCTCATTTTAGAAAAACTCGAAGCGATGACAGCTGTTTGCTCTGTTGGCCTTGATATGATAAATATTCCGGGAGATACACCCGATGAAATAATTTCAGCAATTATCGTAGATGAAGCGGCAATCGGTATGGTTAATAGCAAAACAACTGCCGTTCGTCTTATTCCCGCAATCGGTAAAACCGTTGGCGAAGAACTTAATTTTGGCGGGCTCTTAGGCGGTGGCCCTGTTATGAAGGTCAATACTTCTTCTCCTCTCAAAATGATTAAGCGTGGGGGACAGATACCGGCCCCAATGCACAGCCTTAAAAACTAAGACTTTATTATTTGACGAATCCACCTTTTTTCCGAGCTTAACGTATAAAAAATACGCTTATTGCTCGGAGAAAAAGTCGGGTTCATTCAAATCCTAAAGTCTTCTTGATGGTTATTTGACGAATCCGCCATTTTTCCGAGCTTCACTTATAAAATACGCTTATCTCTTGGAGAAAAACATTAAACAAAGAAACCGCTCAAGAAAATCTTGGGCGGTTTATCTATATTATGGGGCAGTTTCGGTTATTCTGTGGATAGACCGCGGTCTGTCGCCGAAGCTATGCATCAATTATTGCCCCTCTTTATCATCTTATTCCAATATATAAAAAATGTTACCGAGAAGCCTGATGAGCTCCTCGGTAATTTTTTGGTTTAAGCTAATGGTTTTTTTCTTATAAAGAGAACACCGAGCGTGTTTCTTCCGCAGTGCGCCGAAACGGTGCAGCCGGCTCTCGTTGTTAAAACCTCTTTGAAGGGGAGAGTTTCCTTAACCTGCTCGATAATCGCATTAACGAGCTCTTCATCACAGCCCGCATGGGTAACGAAAACTCTGTCAAGCTCGATATCATCGGCGTTTGTGAGTCTTTCAGAAACGTAGGTCTTGAGAACAGCGTCGAATTTGCCGCGATATTTCTTTCCAACCGCCATTGCGCCGCCTTTAACCTCAATGCAGGGCTTGAGCTTAAGAAGGTTAGCACCAAGTGCTGCAACGGTTGAGCATCTGCCACCCTTATGGAGATATTCGAGGCTATCGATAACGAAGGAAGCATCAACGCGAGGCTTGAGATCTTCGATTTCTTTTACAATATTTTCTGCATCCATTCCGCTTTCAGCAAGCTCGCAAGCTTTAAGAACGAGCAGGCCCTGACCTGTTGAAAGGTTAGCGGAATCGATAACAAAAACGTCCTCCAATTCCATTCCTGCCAAGCGAGCGTTGTTATGCGTAACAGACATTGAATTTGAAATGTTGAAATGAATAATAGCGCAGTCTTCTTCAGCCTTTATCTCATTGAAGAAATCTTCGTATTCCGCCATATTAACTGCGGCAGTTTTAGCGAGATTTCCTGTTTTGTTGTAAAATTCATAAACGTCATCAGGATTAACGTCAACTCCGTCAAGCTTTGCTTCTCCGTCTAAAGTAACGTAAAGGGGCTTGATTTTAATGTTATATTTAGCAACCAATTCTGCTCCAAGGTCGCAGGTGCTATCTGCTGTGATAACGATTTTTTTTGCCATAATAAAACCTCCAAAGAATTATTATTGTCATATACAAATAGCATTATACCATAAAAAACTGAAATAAACAACAAAAATTTTTATATCACGAAAAAAGTTGATAAATCGGTAACAAAAGGAAGCATCAGCTATTCGGAATGTACTCTTAAGGACAAATTTGTTTTGGAACGAAAATTTGCCATCTAGCATCGCCTCAAATTTTGAAATACACAAAGTATTTCTGCAGTTTATCGGCTTCGATAGAAGTACAAATTTTTACGTTACAAAACTGTTAATCACCTAAAAAAGATAAATTTTTAGTGGGATAAAAGGCGAAAAGACACGGTAATGCTAACGCATACCGTGTCTTTTTAACACATTAGCCCGCAAAAAGTTGCTTTTTTAGGCATTTTATACTTAAGAGCACGTTCCGTTACTGATGCTTCGCATTGATATCGGTATTTTTAAAATAGTATTTCTTCGGCATATTTCTATAAGGAATAACGGTATGCTGAGGGAGAGCCCTCGCAATGTTTGTTATTTCTTCTGAAAGATAATTTCTGATCCTAAGCCTTTCTTCTGCTGTTGAATTTTCGGGGTTATATTCGATCCCGTCTCCGATATAAGCTTTTCTCAACTCGGGCGCGATATAAAGCGGATAGAATGTGAGGTTGTTTCCCGTTCGTTTTTTATAAAGCTTTGCAATATCGGGAAAGCTTTCTTGAAATTCGAAGAGAATATTGTTTTTCGGAGTGTCCATTTCAGGGAATACGAGAATATTGTCGCCATTTTGCAGATGAGTAACGGATTGCTTGAAGGTGTGAATAACTCTCGCATCATGGAAAACGGGGATGGTTCTCGCTTCTTTAAAAATAAAGGCGCAAAGAGGAGAGATAATTAAAGCCAAAAATTTAAAAAAGGGATGGGTCCATTTCGGTTTTCTCGACCAAAAGTCCTGAAAAGCATATTGAGGGACCTCTTTAAGCTTCATCATTTCATGGTTGCACCATATATAGCAATTATCGGGCATAAAAAGCTCCGCCACAATAGGGCCATTCATCTGCGAATGATTTCCTACAATAATAGCATCGTTTGAAGGGAGCTTTTCGAGCCCGATTATCTCGCATTTTCCATAAAATAATCTCACAAGAGCTTTTAATATTTTAAATAAAAAAGGGGGCTTTTTCTTTTGCATTAAACTGATCACGCTTTCTGGAAACTATGATAAATTATACTCTTGTAAAAACGAAAATTCAACCTCTAAAATAAAAGTTAACAGTTTTATAACAAATTACCAATCGTAATGCAGGCGGAAGCCAAGAGTATATATCTTAATGCATTTAATCTAATGGCTTCATTAGTGGGATTCATTGATGCAACGCAATATTTTCTGCAACTAACCGAAATAAATCAAAATCGCAGAAGTTATTGTATTGGTTGTTATTTATAAAACGAAGCTAACCACAATAATTGCCATAAAATTGGAGAGGGCTTTGGAGAATGTATACCCGATTCTCGAAAAAACCACCCTATGACCGAAATAATGTGCCCCCTGTCAAGTAGACAGACTAAAAAACAAAAAATAGGTTAATTGAATAGATTCTTTCATCTCCCCCTG
>JAZORV010000255.1:0-1221 GCA_045656785.1 Acutalibacteraceae bacterium
AAGGCGATAATAGTGTTTGTTGAAACACTACGTGTTTCGTATTGTGCTATGCACAATACACGTTTGCGTATCACGCAAACAACAAAACTATTGCAATGAGTGTTGTGCAAAATTAAATATTAAAATTTAATTTTGCTTAAGCCACTTAAAAAGTGGCCTGTCGAAGCGCGTTTTAGCGTTTCGACAAACTACAATCATTATATCGAAATCGCTTGCGAGTAACTAAAAAAGCAAAGGAAAAAGAACATGGAAAATATAAAGCTGATAGCTTTTGATCTGGATGGAACTCTGACCCAGCACAAAACTCCCCTTTCACCCCTTCATCGCGAGCTTTTAGAGAAGCTTTCAAAAAAATACAAGCTTCTTATGGTTGGCGCAGGGCAAGCATCGAGAATTTTCAATCAAATGGAGCAATTCCCCATCGATATTATAGGAAACTATGGTATGCAAGAGGGAGTTTATAATGAAAAGACGGGCGCGCTCGATATAATCCGCGATGATACCACCGAGCAGGATAAGGAGCTCTTAAAATCAAGGGTTGAAGCGCTAAGGGAACGCTTCGGATTTTTGGAGTTTGCGGGAGAAACCATTGAATTTCATCCCTCGGGCTGCGTTACCTTTCCGATTTTAGGAACTCGGGCGAAAATAGAGGATAAGCTTTTTTTCGACCCCGATAGAAAAAAGCGCCGCGCGATATATAGTGAGATTGTCTCAGCATTCCCCGAATATAACGTTTTTGTTGGGGGCTCATCCTCCTTTGATATGGCGCCGAAGCCCTTTGATAAATATTATGCCCTCTCGCTTTATTGCCAAAATGCGGAATTAAAGCATTCTGAGGTTGTTTTCATCGGGGATGACTACGGCATCGGCGGAAACGATGAATCGGTTTATAAATCCGATTTTAATTTCCTTAAAATAGATAATTATTTAGACTTTCCAAAAATAATAGAACCGCTTTTAAAATAAGCAAACACGAATAATCCGAATCTGCCTAAAATGGCATAATTTCAGCGCTTTTCGGCTTGTCATCATCAGTAATGCACAAAGCATTACCGACTCTTTCGCACCGAAAATCACAAAAAATTATGCTCATTATTAGGTCGAAGAATTTTAAAGATGCGGATTTTTGGGTTTGCAAGGCAAAAACGCAGTCAATCCTTTGTGGATTGACGAGTATTTTAACAAAGAAAACGCGTAAATCTGCTCTTTAAAATCAGGTTC
>JAZORV010000256.1:0-2729 GCA_045656785.1 Acutalibacteraceae bacterium
CATAAGGATATGGATGAATATATCAATGCAAAAAAGAACGTTCTTTTGCATCAAAATGCTTTTTCAAGAACAGTTCTTAATGATGATAACGATATAACTAAAAGTTTTTCAGACGAGGTTAGAGGGCAGTATATGCATTTCAGCATGAAAGCTCCCGTATCTAACGGTGCTTGGCTTGCTAACGACGGAACTATATATATGGCATATAGAAGGATGATTGCTCCTATTTTGCATAAAGATGATATTGCTCTTATGGGCAACCATAACGTTGAAAATTATCTTGCTGCGATTTCCGCTGTTTGGGGATATGCAGGTGCGGATAGCATATTAAAGGTTGCAAGAGAATTCACCGGAGTTGAGCATAGAATTGAGCCTGTAAGAACGCTCAACGGAGTTAAATACTATAACGATTCTATTGCATCTAGTCCCACAAGAACTATAGCCGGTCTTAAGGCCTTCGATCAAAAGGTAATCTTAATTGCGGGCGGATATGATAAGCATATTCCTTTCGAACCGCTTGCTCCTTATATAAACGAAAAGGTTAAGCTTCTGATTTTATCGGGTCCAACTGCTGACAAAATCGAAAAAGCGGTTATAGAGGATAAAAGCTATAATAATGAAGTAAAGATTTTGCGTTCTTCAGATATGGAAGAGTCGGTTAAATTGGCTTATGAAAATGCTAAAGAGGGTGATGTCGTAACTCTGAGCCCTGCTTGCGCAAGTTTTGATGCATATCCTAATTTTGCTGAGCGCGGAAAACATTTTAAAGAATTGGTAAATTCTCTTTAAAGGAAAATTTTGATGAAAACTTATGAAATATTAAAAAAGCTCTCCGATGCAGTTTGCGTCGGAGAAATTAATGAAGCAGAGAAAATTGCTGTTGAGTTTTTGAGTGAATATTGCGAGATTAGAGCTTGCAAGGATGGTTCTGTCTATGGATTTATAGATAACCAAAAAGAAAAGACAATACTAATAGATGCTCATATCGACGAAATCGCGATGACCGTTTTATCTGTTAGCGATAACGGCTTTTTAAAGGTTGCTAAAATGGGTGGAATTGATCCGAGAATGCTTCCTGCAATGAGGGTTAAAATTTGGGGTAAGGAAATTATTAAAGGTGTGTTTGGAAGCATACCTCCTCATATAAGAAATGGCAATGTCCAGCCTGACTTTGATAGTCTTTATATCGATACAGGCCTTGGCGAAAAAGCAAAAGACCTGATACCTTTAGGTTCAATTGTTAGCTTCGATATTAAATCAAAACTTTTGGAAAACAATAAATTCACAGGCAAATCTATTGATAACAGAGCATCGGTTACCGCTATTATAAAAGCAGCAGAAATAATAAACAAAAGTGAAAATGCTCAATTTAACGTAGCATTTCTTTTGAGTCGTCAGGAAGAATTAGGGCTTAGAGGCGCGCAGACTGCCGCTTTCGATATTAAGCCTGATGCGTGTATCACAGTTGACGTAACCTTCGGTAATTTGCCCGGCATACCCTCTCATAAAACGGGTGTTGTTGGAAAAGGGCCGATGATTGGCGTTTCTCCGATCCTTTCAAAAGAAGTAACTGAAGATTTGAAGTCGGCGGCCTATGAATCTAATAACAACATTCAATTTGAGATAATGGGTTCGAGAACTTCAACTAATGCTGACGTTATTTCTCTCTCTCGAAGTGGAGTTAAAACAGGTCTTATTTCAATCCCCATAAGAAATATGCATACTCCAACCGAGCTTGTGGCTTTAGAGGATATTGATGCAACTGCTGAAATTATAGCGAAATATGTTGAAATAGGGGGCGGGGATAATGCTTGATAATTTAAAGAAATTATGTGAAATTAATGCCCCTTCAGGAAGCGAGGAAGCTATCAGAGAATTTATTATTGAGAAGCTTCCTTCAGATGTGGAATATTTTGTCGATGCGCTCGGAAATCTTATCGTTAATAAAAAAGGTAAGAAAAAGCCTAAGAATAAAGTTATGATAGATGCTCATATGGATGAAGTTGGGTTAATTATAACAGGTATCACCGGTGAAGGCTTTTTAAGATTCTCAAATATTGGAGGAATTGAGCCGAACGTTCTTATTTCAAGAAGAGTTTTGATCGAAAATTCGATTGTAGGCGTTATTTGCTCAAAGCCTGTTCATAACATGACAGATGATGAGAAAAAATCGAGGATTGATATTGATAGCCTTTATATCGATATCGGAGCCGCCAATATCGAAGAAGCTAATAAATTGATTTTCCCGGGTGATGTTGCAACTTTTGACGTTCCTTATGATGAATTTGGCGATGATTTAATCTTATCTAAGGCTTTGGATGATAGAATCGGATGCACAGTAGCGCTCGATATTCTCAATAGTTTTAATGAATGCGATTATTCGGTTAGCTTTTCCGTTCAAGAAGAAGTGGGGATAAGAGGAGCTAAAACCGCAACGTTTTCTATTGAGCCCGATTATGCAATAGCGCTTGAGGTTACAACCGCGGCTGATGTTGATGGAGTTGCCCCCGATAAATCGGTCACCGAATTAAATAAAGGCGTTGCTGTTTCTTTTATGGATGGTTCAACTCTTTATGATAAAAATATGTATCATGAAGCGCTCAAAATTGCCGAAGAAAAGAATATTAACTGTCAGCCTAAGCGCGGAATTTCAGGGGGAAATAATGCAGGCTCTATTCATCTTTCAAAATCGGGCGTAAAAACAATCGCGTTATCCGTTCCTTGCAGAT
>JAZORV010000257.1:0-1635 GCA_045656785.1 Acutalibacteraceae bacterium
GAAAATTGCTGCGCATAATTATAAATATGCTTTAGGCCATTTCCACACCGCTAAATATTGGCATAACGTTGAAACTGAAGGATTGCATTTTACGATTTCCGATACCGGTTGGGCAAAATCTATGTGGGGCAAGCTTTACGGACAATGGCTCTGCGAAGCTGCTACCTTTGTTTATGATTTTGATAGATTTGATGCGGCTGAAATTTTGCCGATGTTCTCTAAATATCAGATAACAACCTTCTGCGCGCCTCCAACGATGCTCAGAATGCTTATTAAGCAGGATCTTTCAAAATATGATTTCTCATCAGTTAAGCATATGACAACAGCAGGTGAAGCGCTTAACCCTGAGGTTTATCATCAGTTTGAAAAAGCAACAGGTTTGCAAATTCTTGAAGGATTTGGTCAATCTGAAAGCACAATGATTATCGGCAACCTTACGGGTGCATCTCATAAAATCGGTTCTATGGGTAAACCTGCTCCGATATATGACGTTAAGCTTATGAATGCTGACGGCGAGTTTGTTCCCGTTGGTGAAACCGGAGAAATCGTTATCAATATTCAAAACGGATTTCCTTGCGGATTATTCGCAGGATATTATGGCGATGAAGAAAAGACCAGAGAAGCTATACATGATGGATATTATCATACCGGCGACCTTGCTTGGTGTGATGAAGACGGCTTCTATTGGTATGTTGGCCGCGCTGATGATGTTATTAAATCATCGGGATATCGCATCGGCCCGTTCGAAATAGAGAGCGTTATTATGGAGCTTCCTTACGTTCTTGAATGTGGTGTTTCAGCTGCTCCGGATGAAGTTCGCGGACAGATAGTTAAAGCAAGCATTGTTTTAACCAAAGGAACCCAACCTTCCGAAGAACTTAAGAAAGAAATTCAGAAATACGTTAAGGATCATACAGCGCCTTATAAATATCCAAGACTTGTTGTGTTTAAGGATGAGCTTCCGAAAACTGTTAGCGGAAAAATTCAGCGCAACAAGCTCTAAAATTGGGTGAACGGTTATGAAATTTAAGCGAATAACCCTTCTTTGCGGACATTATGGAAGCGGAAAAACAAATATTGCAGTCAATATTGCGTTTAAGCTTCGTGAAAAGGAAGAAAAAGTTACAGTTGCGGATCTTGACATTGTTAATCCTTATTTCAGAACTAAGGATAGCAAAGATGATTTTAAAAATGCCGGAATCCGCCTGATATGCTCCGAATTTGCGAATAGCAATGTTGATCTTCCCGCAATGCCTGAAGACCTTTACGCTATAACCGATGATATGTCTCATAAAGTTGTTATCGATGTTGGTGGCGATGATAGGGGAGCGCTCGCTCTTGGAAGACTTGCACCGATGATTTTAAAAGAAAACAATTTCGAAATGTTGATGGTTATAAATTGTTATAGGCCGTTGACGAGGGATGTTGAATCAACAGTTGAAGTTATTAAAGAAATAGAAGCAGTTTGCAAAATTCCTTTTACCGGAATTATAAATAATTCCAATTTAGGAAAAGAAACTACCGCTTCAGATATAATCGCTTCAATGGAATATGCAAAAAGTGTTTCAAAAGCTCTTTCCTTGCCGCTGGTAGCTACCGCCGCAAATGAAGATTTGATTAATGATTTAAAAGCCG
>JAZORV010000258.1:0-2573 GCA_045656785.1 Acutalibacteraceae bacterium
AGCGCATCAACTTCGCATTTGAAGCCGAGGTCGATGATAAGATCATAGTATTCAGCATCATTATCATTGATTTGGTTCAGGTCAACGTGACCGGAGCCACTTGAAATATTTTGGTTAACAAGTTCCTTATATTTGAGTATGCCACTTTGTGTTTTTGAGGTTGCGCCGAGGATGTAGCCTATATCATTAATGAACTTTCCTTCGGCATTATATTTGTTGATATAAGCTAAAGAATAATCATTATCAACGAGGGTTCTGGTAGTATCGATTCCGTCATAAGAAGCGGTATCATCCGAAACCATGCCGGAAATCCAGTTGATTCTTTCGCCATAAACGTTGAATTCATGGAAACGGCATCCGCGAGATTGCTGATTATCAACAGGCTCGGGCTGGATTACGCGAATAGCAACGTAGCGGCCGGTAATAGGCTCATTGAATTGATAAAGGTTACGGTTAGAAACAACCTGAGTGTTATCAACGTATCTTGAAAATTTAGGATCTGTGAAGAGGGTATTGATATCATCGCCGATATAAAGGGTGTATTTTCCGATAGATCTTGCATCATCTCTATGGTAAATAAGAAGGATGTCTTCTATAGAAACTTGACCCTGGAAGTCATAAATCATATCGGTATAAGCATATTTACCGTCATTCAAGAACTCTGTAACAGCAGCATCTGTACCTACTATATGAAGCGGACCATAAAACCAGTCACTAGCGAGATTTACTGCATTATCATAAAGCTTTGAATCAGCAAGGCCCTTGGACATTCCCTTTTCGAAGGTACCGTCCTTATCCTTATCGGTATATTCCTGACCGGAAAAAGCCACGCCTCCGTCAACAAGAGCCTTGGAAGTATCAACTTCTTTGAACATATTCTGAGTGTTACCGAAATCGCCATCATCTGCAATAAAGGTGAAGGGAGATTCCTTACCCCAAATTTGGCAAAGGGAGATACGGGATTGCGCATTCGAAGACCAACCATCAGCGGGGTTACCGGAGGTCGGGCAGAGAATACGGAAGCCAACGTAGGCTGCAGTTACCTCTTCATCAAACTTGATATGCTGAATAACTGTATCAACAGCGTTGTTATCGTTTTCATAGTGATAAACGAGGTTTTCATCTGAGAAGAGCTTAGATGCATCGTTTCCAACGAATACCTGATAGTTGGAGGGTCTGAGGCCATTTGTGCCATACTGACCACCAAAAATAATATCAGAAACCGTAGCGCCTTCGCCGAGGGTATATAAAAGGTCCTCATAAACGAGAGGCTTGGCTGCATCGGCTTTATATTCCTTTGAGCCATTTAAAGCGTATGTATAAGCACCCTTAGAGTCATAACCATAAATGGTAGAACCATTCTTGAAGTCGATATTAGAGTTTCTGTTATCTCTGAGCTTCAGGGTTGAAGTTGTGCTGATAAGATTGTTTCTATCATAGCTCTCTTTGGTTCCATAAACGTCATACTTTTCAATAAGAGTCTGAGCGCTATAGAAGGTATCGGTAAAGTCAACGTTATCATTATCCTCATTGAGAAGGTATCCACCGAGATTAGTTGGCTTAGAGGAGTATTCGCCGGTTGATTCGTTAAGAGTATAACCGGTTGAATTTGCGCGAGTGTCGTAGTTCATCTGCTCGAAGCCCTCTGTGGGGAGAACTTCCATAACAACCTGCGCATCGTTTGTTGCATTTGTTTTGGCATACCAAGTTGCTGTACCGTTGCCGGTTGCAAGAGCATCCTTGCCTTCGGGAGTTACGATCTTTCCGGGGTCAAGGGTGGAAACACCATAAACACGGAACAAGGAAATACGGTTTTCAACGAGGTAAGTAGTGCCGGTTCCAACTGTTGAGTCATGATAGAATGTGTCATCAGTCTGGATGGGGTTATAAACTACCATTGCAACGTAACGACCCTTAACGCCGCCATTGAAATGATATTCCTGCATAAAGGAATGGTTCTTTGCCTCGAAATCCTTATAGGAATAAACGAGATTTTCGGCGCTAAAGAGAGAGTTCCAATCGCTGCCGATATAAAGCTCATACCAACCTGTTCTGAGGCCGGTGGTAGAAGAGGTTGCAATAGCAACGTCATAAATACGCTCATCGCTTCCGAGATCGGAATAATAAGCTACCTTTGCGGCATAAGTAGTGTTGTAATTTTTGCCGGTTTCTTTTGTGTATTCAAAGTATCCTGTTGCATCTCTGCCGTAGGTTTTGGGAATAATGCCATCAACCACGGGGCAGAAAACGCCTGAGGCACAGTTTTGATCCGAGCTCCACATGAAGGAGCCTCCGCTTCCCTTCTCCTCGCTGGTTAATGCTTCGGTATCATTATTGGGGGTAAAAGAAGATGTTGTTCCCCAAGTAGCACCACCGTCGGAGCTTACGTATCTTTGTCCTTTCATGGATTCGTTGAGGAGAACATAGTCCTTAACGTCTGCATTGGCTTCTGTTGTTTTCTTTGCCAAGTCACCTAAAGTATAGGTTTCGTTGCCGCCCCAAAGGGTAACGTCAACAGACTTGTCGGCATTGCCTGCCCAAGCAAGGGTAGTTGCATCGGGTGTTGCCGCAGC
>JAZORV010000259.1:0-12360 GCA_045656785.1 Acutalibacteraceae bacterium
AAGCCCTGAAAACAGCTTTTTTATTGATGGGAAGAGGCTTTCGGTTACAAAAACCGCCGCAATGTCCAATGCGATTGCGAGGGATATTTTGCGAAAAACTCTTGTTTCCTGCGAGATTTTAGGGGATGAGGAAAACCATAAAAAATATAAAGCTCTCTTAGATAGCTTTATGCCCGATAGAATAACAGACAGTGGCAGAATTATGGAATGGGGAGAAGATTTGGAAGAGGTTGACCCTGAGCATAGGCACGTTTCGCATCTTTTTGCCCTTCATCCGGGAAATGAGATAACTCCCGAAAAAACGCCCGAGCTCAGCATTGCTTGCGAAAAATCGCTCGAGGTGCGCGGTGATGACGGAACGGGCTGGTGCATCGCATGGAAGGCGAATATGTGGGCAAGGCTTGAAAAAGGGGAAAGAGCAAGGAAGCTCCTCGATACTCAGCTTCGCCTTTGCTCCGATAAAAACACGATATATACTAAAGGGGGCGGAACCTATCCCAATATGCTCTGCGCTCATCCACCTTTTCAAATAGATGGTAATTTTGGCGCTACTGCCGCTATCCTCGAAATGCTCGCGAGAGTTGAAGATAAACGCGTTTATATTCTGCCCGCTCTCCCCAAAGCCTGGAAAACGGGAGAGATAAGAGGAATGAGGCTGAATGGAAACGCGATTCTCAACCTTTCCTGGAAGGATGGAATGGCGCAAAAAATCGAAATTTTGCCCAAAGAAAAAGCCAAAAATTATGAGATTATAAAATGAAGGAATAAAAATGAAAATGGAAAAAACTGATAACAGAGCCTATAGGCTTCTCAAAAAATGGATGGATGCAATGCTCGAATACCGCGTTGAAAACGTTAAAAACCCCAGGCTTCACGGTGGATTCTTGTGCCCCGCTTGCGGCCTTATCCACGGCCGATGCTTCGATGCGGTTTTGCCCTATTGCTATCTTTATAAATATGAAAAGGATGAAAAATATTTAACCGCCGCGAAAGAGCTTATGGATTATTCGAGCGCCCTCAAAATGGATGACGGAATTTATTTCAATGATTTCAACGTTGCATGGTTCGGAATTTCCGCATTTTATGCCGATGCGCTTATTGAAGCGCTCGATACTGCGGGAGATGCTTTGCCCGAGGAGCTAAAAAAGAGAATGGAATCCGAAATTCTCACCATCGGCGAGTCGGTTCGAATTCGCTTTTTAAAGGAGGGCTTTTATCCTGCAATCAATTATTTTGCTTCTGCAACCTCCCTTATGGCAAGGCTTTACAGAATAACGAATGAACAAAAATATCTCGATGCCGCCCTTTATTTTAAGGATATTATAAATAACCGCATAACCGAGGATAATTGGCTTTATGGCGAGGGGCTTGATGGCAAAGATTTGAAAACAAAGAAGGGCTTTCGCGCGGTTGACCTCGGCTATAACCTCGATGAATCCTATGCCTTTTTGATTAAGGCAGGAAGGCTTTTGGGCGATGAGGAATTGATTGAGCTTGGAATAAGGCTATCAAAAGAAGCGCTTTGGTTTTTGCTTCCCGATGGTGCAATGGATAATTCCTGGGGCTCAAGAAGCGCAAAATGGACCTATTACGGCTCAAGAACGAGCGATGGCGCAGGCTGTCTTTTTGCCCTTTTAGGGGATATTCCCGAAATGCGCGAAGCGGCGACAAGACAGATGGAAATTTTAGAAAAATGCACCGATGCCGAAGGCTTGCTTTCGGGCGGCGCATGGTACCAAGAGGCAGAAGAGCCTTCCTGCACCCATCATCTTTTCTCTCATGCCAAAGCCCTTGTTGCGCTCGCGGAGAATGAAGTTAATTTAGAAAGAGAAACAGCCCTTCCCCTCGATGATTTCGAGGGAACAAGAAGCTATGCTTCAGTGGGGGTTCATATCGCATCCTTGGGCGATACCTACGCCTCTTTTAAGGAGAGCGACCTTGATTATCAAAACAATAAAAACTATAATACTCTCGGCGGAAACTTATCTCTGCTTTATTCGAGAAAGCTATCCTCTCCCATCCTTGCCGCAACGCAGAATACAGGCTCCTTGATAGAGCCTAAAAATATGCAGGGGCTCAAAAACGGAGAGGCTGTTAAATGCATGACCCCCCGAATCGAATCGGAGGGCTTCAGCTCCATTTTCTCCTCTGAATTTGAGGCGAAATTCGATGCTGAAAATTATAGCTTCGAAACGGTCGGAATGCTTTCAAAAAGGAACGGAGAGACAGGCGCCGAATACAAAATGGAATTTGAAATTCTTTCTGACGGTTGCTCCATCAAAGCGACCTGCTCCGAAAACGGAAAATTCATTCTGCCCCTCCTTTTAAAACCGAGCGAAACCGCGGGAATCGGGGAAGAAAACAGCCTTGTTCTCATCAGAGAAAACGGCGTTGTATCGGTAAGCTCGTCGGGTGAAATTGAAGTTGATTTAAAGGGTAGAGATTTCAACCCCTGTGGTGGATTTACCTATATAACCCTCGAAATCACCCTCAAAAAGGATGAGGAGATAGTAATAGAGATCAGATATTAGATGTTAGATTCTAGATTATAGATTCTAGATTATAGATTATAGATTTGCTCGAACTAAACTCTGTGCGAAAAATTAAGATGATAGAGTCCGTGCCTCCCCTTGCGAGGGGAGGTGTCGGCGCAGCCGACAGAGGGGTAGTCTATAAAACACAAACATTATTACAGCTTTGCCTTGTAGCAAAGAATGGAACTACCCCTCAGTCTTTTTTGCCCTTTAGGACAAAAAATCCAGCTCCCCTCGCAAGGGGAGCCGAGGATCTGTGCTTCGCTTCGGTTTGTTCGATAAGAGGGAGCCGAGGATCTGTGATTCGCTTCGGTTTGACCGACAGAGGTGGGATTTATCTTATCTGACATCTGCCGTCTGAAATCTGTTATCTGTCGGCTGATTTCGCTCGCATCTACTGCTTCGCCTTTCGGCGAAGTTCGGTCTCTCCCTCAGTCATTTTGCTTCTCGCAAAATGCCAGCTCCCTCGTCAGAGGGAGCCACGGAATTGAGATTCGCTTTGGTTTGACCGACAGAGGTGGGATTTATCTTGTCTGACATCTGATATCTGAAATCTGAAGGTTGATTTTCGCAGATTTAAATTTCCTGATAAATTTTTTGATCATATTTCACCACTATTTCGTATTACGTACTAGTGGTGAAGTGTGTAGCATAAAACACAAACAATATTTTTAAAACGATAGATTCATAAACCTGCAAGAGCGGGAGAGTGCTACTCGCCCCTACGGATGCTTCGCCTTTCGGCGAAGTTCGGTCTCTCCCTCAGTCATTTTGCTTCTCGCAAAATGCCAGCTCCCTCCCAGAGGGAGCCGAGGATCTGTGCTTCGCTTCGGCATTTTTTCACAGAGTTGAGATTTATATGATCAGATGTCTGAAGTCTGTCGGCTGATGTCTGACATCTGCCGTCCCGAAAGGAGAAAAGAAAATGAAAAAAGGAGATATTTTGGTTTTCATATCTATAGCCCTTTTAAGCGTTGGTCTTTTTTGCGTTTCTCTTTTCGGCTCGAGCGGAAAAAAGGTCTCGGTTTCTGTTAATAATGAGCATTATAAAAGCTATTCTTTAAATGAGGATGGCGAATATAAAATCAAAACCGAAAAAGGGGTAAATATCCTCGTGATAAAAGGCGGAAAGGCGCATTTTAAGAATAGCGATTGCCCCGATAAAACCTGCGAGAAAATGGGTAAAATCGAAAAAAACGGAGAGAGCATAGTCTGTTTGCCAAATAAGGTTATAGCGGAGGTGGAGGAATGAAAGGGAAAGCCAAAAGCATAGCGCTTCTTTCCTCTATGCTGGGGATTGCGCTGATGCTCAGCTTCTTGGAGGCAATCCTTCCGCTGTCGATAATTCTTCCGGGGTTTAAGCTCGGGATAGCCAACGTGGTGATTCTCATTTGCCTTAAATATTGGGGCTTGCGGGAAGCAATTTTTATAAATATAGCCCGAATATTGCTCACCTCCTTGCTTTTCGGAAATATTCTTAGCCTAGCACTATCGCTTTCGGGCGGAATCGCCTCAACCCTTCTTATGTTTTTGCTTTTGAAGAGCAAAAATCTTTCGGATATAGGGGTAAGCTCGGCGGGTGGCGCAATTCATAATTTTGCTCAGGTTCTGGCATCAATGGCGATGCTGAATACCTTTTCGATTCTTCGCCTGGCTCCATTCCTTCTGATTTTAGGGGGAATAACGGGCGTGTTTTGCGGAATTTTGACGCTTTTCTTGGAAAAACGCATAAATTTTAAAAAAATTAGCGGAAAATAAGTTTATATTTTTGCAAGAATATGATATTATATATGTGTATTAGAGTTCAAATGCTTTTATTTGAAGCTTGATTTATAGAGGTGAAAAAGTTGATTGAATTAAAAACCGGAAGCTTCGAAATTAACGAAGAAGGAAACGTTGTTTTAGAAGGCGGCGTTGAGCTTAATATGCGCAAGGAGGATTACCTCTGCCTGAAATATCTCCAAACTCAAGTTTTGGAGATATTGTTGGTTGTGGATAAATTCTGCGAGGAAAATAAGCTTACTTATTATCTCGGCGAGGGAACGCTTCTCGGCGCAATCAGGCATCAGGGCTTTATTCCTTGGGATGATGACGTTGATATCCTTATGCCGCGAGAGGACTATGAAAAGTTCCTTGAGCTTGCAAAAAGCGGTCTGCCCGAGGGCTTCGAGCTTGATAGCTCTGAAACAAATCCCAATCATTGGACCATCCTCGCTCAGGTTCAGATGACTCAGCCCTCCCCCTATCTCAAAAAGAGAATGGAGGGAATCGCGCTTAATAACGGCCCTGCTATCGATATCTTCCCGATAGACTACGTTCAGAGCGATAACTCCAAGGAGCTTCAAAGAAGAAGCAGAGTTATAAGATTTCTCAGAAGAACAATGTGGATTAAATCAGGCATACACAACCGCGCCTGGTATAAAACCATTTTCAGAAGGCTGAAATATTATTACCCCTTGAAGCTTTTCGGAAAGTTCAAAACCCTTAAAGAGCTCAGAGACCAAAGCCACAAGCTTATGACCAAAACCAATTCCGATCCGAAATCGGTTTATGCAACCATATTTTCCAGTCTTTACAGCCCCGATCGCGAAACCTTTAAAAGAGAATATTTCGGCGAGCCTGTGAAGGCCTCTTTTGAGGGACATATGCTCCCCATTCCGAGGGAAGCTGAAAAGATTTTAAGCCGGGTTTATGGCGATTATATGGAGTTGCCCCCCGTTATTAAAAGAAAAACGAAGCATTATTATTCCTTCGAGCCTGAAAGCTTATCGAAAATAAAGGATAAGGACGTTATCGAGTTCGTTGAATATATAAAAAAGCTGAGGGCTCAAACCGAAGCGGAGATGCTCGAAAGGGAGAAAAATTAGCCCGAAAGGATGAGGACGGGATGAAAACTATTGCTCAATTTAAAAAGCTTATATTAAATCCAAAAAGTCTTTACCACGCGATAAAAAGGAGAAGAGCTTGCGGCAAAAGGGGAGCCTATTCGCTTCTGCCGATTGAGGAAAAAACGGTTCTTTTTGATGCCTTTTCAGGGCTTGGAGTTCTTGATAGCCCTCGCGCTATTTTCAAAAGAATGCTTGAGCGAGAGGAGTTCAAGGAATTTAAGTTTGTATGGGCAGTTAATAATAAAAAGCTCTCGGAAAAGAATCTCAAGGAGTTTGCAAGCCTTAAAAACGTTCGGTTTGTAAACCGAAACGGGGATAGCTATGAAAAATATCTGCACATTTCCAAATATATCGTTTGCAATTCCTCAGTTCCGAAGACCTTTGCAAAACGACCCGAGCAGGTCTATCTCAACACCTGGCATGGTGTTCCTTTAAAGGTTATGGGGTATGAGAGACCCGGTCAGCGCGTTGCTTCAACCCAGAGAATTATGCAGAACTTTTTGAATTCGGATTATATTCTTGGCGCGAACACCTTTACTGCCGAAAGAATGTTCAAAAAGGCTTATATGCTCGATGGCATTTATGAAGGCAAGCTGATCTCTTCTGCGCTTCCGAGAACGGATAATATATATAACGTTTGGAGAGAAGAAGCAAGAGAAAAGCTGGCAAACGCGGGCTTTAAAACCGATAAGAAAATAATTGTTTATGCTCCAACCTGGAAGGGCGCGCTTTATAACGCTCTTAAATATGATTTATCAGAGCTTAAAGATGCCGTAAAAGAGCTTAAATCCAAGATAAATACCGATGAATATGAGGTTTATCTCAGGGTTCATTATTTCATCTATCGAGCAATAATGATGGATGAGGAAATGAGAAAAATCTGTATTCCTTTCACTGTTGATACAGACGAACTGCTCCCCGCGGTCGACGTGCTGATTTCTGATTATTCAAGCATTTTCTTCGATTTCCTCGGAACGGGCAGACCGATCCTTTTCTACGTTCCCGACCTTGCCGATTATTCCGAAAATCGAGGGGTTTATTTCCCGATGGAGGATATGCCGGGGCCCGTCAGCGAGACTATCGATGGCGTTGCAGAGAGTATAAACAATCTCGAAGCGAAAGTGGCTGAATATTCGGAAAAATATAATAAAATGCGTGCCTGGTGCTGTGAATGGGAGGATGGAAAGGCGGCTGACAGAGTTATCGATGCTGTTTTCTTGAATAAGGCTTCTTGCGAAGCTATCTCCTGCAAAACCGATAAAAAGCGAATTATGATAATGGCGGATTTTGAAAAGCGCTTTAATGCTCAGGATGAGCTTATAGAATATTTCGATAGAATTGATTATGAGAAATATGACGTGACCCTTCTTTCGGGCAACCCCGAAACCGCCGAGCAGATTGATATCCTCGAAAACATAAATCCGAAGGTCAGAATCCTTGTTAACGATAAAATAATGAACGTTAAATCGGGGCTCAAGCGCAGGGTGAAAAATGGGCTTGTCGTAGGCAGTCTTCCCTTGAATCGCGCTATGGAAAGGCTCAATATCGCGGCAGAATGGCGCAGATTGACCTCAGGCGTGAAATTTGATGAGCTGATATTTGTTCAGCCCTCGAAAAATCTCTTTAATTGGGTGCTTTTCGGCGCCTTCGCTCCTATTTCTGAAAAGAGCTTTATTAAGGATGAATCCAAGGCAAAACCCATTCTTGTTTCAGCGGAGCATCTGAAAAATTATGCCAAGGTTTATGCTTCTATCGAAGAATACGAAGCCGACCAAAAATAATTAACTAAAGCTTAAAAAAGTGTGCTTAGTGGTTTTCGCCACCGAGCACACTTTTTATAATGGTATAGGTTAGGCGAAACAAGATTGTTTCGCCGCAAAATCTTCGATTTTGCGACAAATTTTCAATAAAAATTTGTTCTATTCCATTGCAATGAGTGTTGCGCAAAATTAAATATTAAAATTTAATTTTGCTTAAGCCACTTAAAAAGTGGCTTGTCGAAGCGCTTTTTAGCGTTTCGACAAACTACAATCATTATATTAAAGGATATTGGGGCTCGCTCTCAAATATTCCTTGAAAGATGTGACAAAAGGGTGTATAATATATAAAAATAACTTTAGGAGGGTAAACTATGCCATCTCCTCTTGCAGATAAAATAAGGCCTGAGAGCATTTCGGAGGTTGTTGGGCAAAAACATCTGTTATCCGAAGGAAAGGCCTTGAGAAAAATCATAGATTCAGGGAAGGTTCCCAATATGATTTTCTATGGCCCTTCGGGGGTCGGAAAAACGACCGTTGCGAGAATCATCGCAAAAAATAGCGGTATGCGCCTCCATAAGCTCAACGCCACAACAGCTTCAACCAACGATATAAAAGAAATCGTTTCAGAAGTTGGGACAATGCTCAGCGAAAACGGAATCCTTTTATATCTCGATGAGATTCAATATTTTAATAAAAAGCAGCAGCAAATCCTTCTCGAGTACATAGAATCGGGCTCGATAACCCTTATTGCCTCTACAACTGAGAATCCTTATTTCTACGTTTACAATGCAATTTTAAGCCGGAGCACAGTTTTTGAATTCAAAGAAGTGGCGCCTGAAGAGATAGTACCGGCTATTCTAAGAGCAGGAGAAATTGCAGCTAAAGAATATAACGAAGAGATTGAATTTTCAGAAAAAGCCGCAAAGAAAATCGCTTTCGGTTGTGGCGGAGACGTAAGAAAATCAATCAATGCGGTTGAGCTTGCTGTTCTCGCTTCTTATAAGCCGGGAGAAAAAATCATTATTTCCGAAGAAACCGCTGAGGAGCTTTCTCAAAAAAGCGCAATGCGATATGACCGCGACGGAGACGACCATTACGATATCGTTTCAGCTTACCAAAAATCTATGCGCGGAAGCGATCCCGATGCCGCGCTTCACTATCTTGCAAGGCTATTGGAAGCAGGTGATTTGCTCTCTGCTTGCCGCAGACTTATGGTCTGCGCTTGCGAGGACGTTGGGCTTGCTTATCCGCAGATAATCCCGATAGTTAAAGCCGCGGTTGATGCCGCAAATATGTTAGGACTTCCCGAAGCAAGGCTTCCCTTGGCGGATGCGGTTATCCTCGTTTGCACCTGTCCTAAATCCAACTCCGGGCACGACGCTATTGCCGCCGCTATGGCAGACGTTAAAGCAGGAAATATCGGCCCGATGCCGAGACAGCTACAGAATAAGCATTTTGATGGTGAAGATGCTATCGTTAAAGGTCAGAATTATCTCTATCCTCATGTATACCCCGACCATTATGTTCGTCAGCAATATCTCCCTGATAATTTGAAGAACAAAACCTATTATGAATATGGCGATAATAAATCGGAGCAAAGCTTTAAGGCTTACTGGGATGCAGTTAAAGAAAGAAACAAGAAAAAATAACGCTTATAAAAAGAAGCAGACGCTTTTTCAAGCATCTGCTTCTTTTTTGTTTCGAGTACGTTTAATCGGTCTTTACTTTATCTTTTTTAGTATCTGCTCATTCGCCCATCCCATTCGAGCAGAGGTTTCAGAGGCCGCAACACCGATATAATACTTATAAACATCCTTTGAAAGGACGTCAACCACCGTCATTTCGCGGTTTTTAAGGCTTAAATGCCCTCCTGAACCATCTCCGCCCCAATAAATCTTGCCGTTAACGATAACTTTATCACCAACCTTTATAGGCTTGGTTTTCTCGATTTTAGTCGACTTTTGCTTTTTCGAGTCCGATTCTTCGGTCTTTAAAACCTCGTTATCGAACTTATACAATTTATTATATTCAATAATCGATATAAGGCTTGAGGTATAGCTCAAGGAGGTTGCCCAACCATCCTCGCGAATAAGCTTTGCCGCCTTTTTATAATCGGTTACGCCTTTCAGATTTTTATACCTATCATATTTCAGGAATTCATAATATCCTCTGATCCCTTTTTTGAGAGAGGAATATTTTCTGAATTTAGCATGCACCTTATAATATGATCCATCGGCTCTCTGCTCCAAGGTTTCATAAGTTTTATGTTTACACCCGCAGCCCTCAATCCATTTCATTCCGAAATAGTTATGGCAATCCTTTGCAAGCTTTGATTTTCCCCAACCGCTTTCGAGAATGGCCTGAGCAATCGTAAGGCTCGGAAGAATCTTATATTTCTTATAATAACCCTTTGCAGCAGTGGCTATCTTTTTAATAAATTTCTGATTGCTCATTTTTTATTCTCCTTCAAATTCATAACCGCCGCGGCTCCTGCAGCTAATGCGGAAGTTATAAGACCTATCGCCACCGTTTTGAGAGACACCGCTTCAGCCGATTGAAAGCTGACGATTGCATTTGCCGAAACGAATCCGAAAAACGCTTGAAAAAACGTTCTGATTGCTCTTTTTAAACAATTATTCATAAACATTCTCCCTTCCTTAAAGCTTTTCCATATGATATTTTTCGAGATTATCAATTTTCAGCCTCAGCTCCTCGATCTCCGCTTCGATAAGAGGAATTCGCTCCGCAAAAGAATTATGCTTATCGACCTTCTTTTCCAACTGCTCAATTCTGTAATTTGTAAGTTTAGATGAAGTCAGAATTCCGCCGAAGGTTCCGAGCATTGTTCCTAAAAGGGCAATAAGCGCAACGATGATATCCTGCATCCCTTATCCCCCTATCGCGTCGTATAGCTTGCCGATGATATCCATAAAGCTATCTGCCGCATAAATTTCGAAGGCTTTCGAGTTTATGGTGCTCCATTCGCACATCCATGCCAACTGCACCGATTCTGTTGATTGATAATCTCTCTGTGGCTTAATTCTACATTCGTAAGCAGAAAGCTCCTCGTTGAAGGTCATTTCCTGAAAGATATCGTTACCATCGCTGAAATATAACGGTTCATCCACGGGAGCCGTGCAATATATCCTGACTTTATAATTAAGCCCTTTTATAAGCTTGGGGTTTCCATAAAAAGCGTAGCCTGCATAAGCCGACATATACGATTCCCACTCGGGATGCTCATTGCGATAAACGAGCATCGAATTTTCGCCGCTTTTTATAAGCCCCGAAACGCTGCTTTCGGTTGGCCTCAACGCAGTTCTCTCTAATTTCACGGGACAGCTCTCAGGATAATGCTGAAACTCCTCAAGCGGAGAAAAAACTACGTAAACAGGAGCGCCTTGAGGCACCGTTTCGGGAGTTTTAAACTCTGCCCATATTTTCTCATAATTATCAAAATCAAAATTGATTAAAACGTTTCTAAGCACTACGTTTTCGGGTGTTCCCACAGCTAAATTGAATACCTCTCCGATTTGCAAAACATCGAGATATTGCCCGATTTCGAGCTTATAAGAGCTATCGGGATAAAGGATGGTGTTGAGCCTTATCATATAACGATAAGCCCTTTCGTCCGTGCCTTCAAAATAATAACTCGCATCCAAAAACTCGCACGCTCCGTTAATAACGCTTTCCGTTACTTCTTCCTTCGGAAGAGCTTCCAATATCTCTTTTGAGGCTTTCATGGTATCGAGCCCTTGCGCCATTTCAAGGCTTATATCAAGAACGGTTTTTTCTGCATTTTTCGCATTATCTGCCGATTCCTTTGCCACCGCTTCGCTATGCGTGGCCCTCTGCGCCATATCTTCGGCTATCTGAGACTTATTTATTGCGATTTGAGCTGATTCTATTGCTCGATTTCCATATTCTGTGGCGGTTGCAGCCGCGGCGGACGCCACTTCTTCGCTTGATTTTGCATTTGTTTCGGAAGCCTTGGCGCTCTCGGCAGAAGCCTCTGCCATACCTAATGAATTCTCATATTTTTCTGCATTTTTAAGCAGGTTATCAAGCTCTGAAATCGCGGTTTCAAGTGGCTCATAAGCCTCGTTAGGAATTTCTTTGCAGCAGGAAACAGAATAAAGAATCGAGGCTCTTATAATATCCGATTTAAAAAGCACCGCGACCTTGCCATCGGTTATTTTAATGCCTTCTAACTGCAAAAGAGTTCCCCCATTTACTAAAACTCCTTGAGTTATCTTATAGGACACAATGCCATTTTCGGCATAAAGGCGCTCTGTTAATACACCTCCGAAATCGAGCCTGAAATAATCGACCGTCTCTATAAGCTCAGAGGGAAGCTGAAACTGAAGCGTTAAAACGTTATGCTCGCCTGCATGTCCTAATTGTATAAACTCAGGGCTGACTGCACCATTTTTCTCAACCGAAATTTTAATGCTGTTCATTTGATTGTCCTCCTTGAAAAAATAGTTTGAAAAAACCTCCTAAATGCGGTATAATATAGAAGGTTTTTCATTACAGCAATGCATTCCACCCCATTATTGAAAGAAAAGTTGCATAAAACGATGCAACGATTACAAAATTTTAATTTTTTACATTTTATTAATATTTTCGTTTCAAAAAAATCATAATACTATGTTAATCTTGTTTTAAGATGATTTTCACTGACAAAAATAAGGAGAATTATTATGGATGATAAAAACATAAATCTTGAAGGCTTCGATTCCATGGAGCCTATATCCACAAACGAGCAAGCCCAATCGGAGCCCCAAAAAGACAGCTCCTCCATTCCAACTTCCCCTTCGGCTTATTTCCCGAACGGAAGCTATTCCGGGCAGAATCCTCTTGCGCGCGCTTATTATGATCCCAAAGCAAATGCCCCTACCCCAAAAGCGGAACCCCCAAAAAAGAGCTATGGAATAGGCTCTCTAATCGCGGTGGCGCTAATAGTCGCGATAACTATGTCTGCTATTTTTTCGGGCGTATTTTTGCTTCTTCCGAAATCAACCCGCACCCTTATTAAAACCGAAGTTTCTTCAACCGAGACCGCCTCAAAGCCTGAAAACAAAACCGAATACGTATATTCAGGCAGCATCGAGCAGCTCGCTATCAATGCCGCCGAAATAGCAGGCAAGAGTGTTGTCGGAATACAGACAACCTTCG
>JAZORV010000260.1:0-1355 GCA_045656785.1 Acutalibacteraceae bacterium
GGTTGTTGATAAAAACGGAATGATTAAGGCAAACGACAGCGTTGTTTCCTTCAACTTCCGCCCCGACAGAGCAAGACAGTTCACCCGCACCTTCGTTGATCCCGATTTTGACGGATTCGAGCGTAAAAACGGATTCTTCCCTCTTAATTACGTTTGCATGACTCAATATGATGAAACTATGCCTAACGTTTCGGTAGCTTTCCCTCCCGAAGAGCTTAGAATGACCTTTGGCGAGTTTTTAGCTTCTAAGAATATGACTCAGCTCAGAATCGCTGAAACTCAGAAATACGCTCACGTTACCTTCTTCTTCAATGGCGGAGAGGAAAAAACTTTCGAAGGTGAAGACAGAATTCTCATTCAGTCTCCCGATGTTCCTACCTTCGACCTTCAGCCCGAAATGAGCGCATATCCCGTTTGCGATGCCGTTTGCGAACAGATTGAATCCGGAAAATACGATGCAGTTGTTCTCAACTTTGCAAACTGCGATATGGTTGGACACACGGGTGTTTTTGATGCGGCCGTAAAGGCTGTTGAGGCTGTTGACGAATGTGTTGGCAGAGTTGTTGACTCCACCCTTAAAATGGGCGGTTCGGTTATTATAACTGCCGACCACGGAAATGCAGACAGAATGATAGGAGAAGATGGAAACCCCTTCACTCCTCACACAACCAACCCTGTTCCCTTCTGCGTTGTTGGTTATCCTTGCGAGCTTCGCGAAGGCGGCAGACTTGCTGATATCGTTCCCTCTATCATCAAGATTATGGGACTCGAACAGCCCAAAGAAATGGACGGAGAATCCATCATTCTTTAATCAACTTATATAATTATTACAAGGTGGCTTGATGCTGATGCTCAAACCACCTTGTTTTCTTTTTATAATTCTATTGTGTCGCCATCTTTTGCGTTGAAAATGGGATATGAATAATCCTTTTTAAATTCTTCTATCTCCTGATGCTTTATCAAGGGCGCCACGTGGGCAAACCAAAACTGCTTTGGCTTTGCCTTTTCGAGATAAGGCTGGATTTCCCGATAGCTGAAATGAGCAAATTCCGAGATGATAAGGTCGATATCATCCTCTAATGCCTCTTTGGGGAAATCATCCCCGCGAAGGGCAATCGACATATCCCCCGTTACGACCGCTTTTTTGCCTTCCGCTTCTATAAGAAAAGCAAAAGACGGATGCTCACCCATTTTGATATGCTTAGTCGGAATAGCGGTGAGCTTAATATTCTCATCCTCATAAAACGTTCCCGCTTTTTCCTCTATAAGCTCGATTCTATCCTTTTGGAAGGTTCCATATTGGGCGGTTTCAATAAACTGCTCTATGACCTTTCCAAACGCCGGATCGGCAAGGT
>JAZORV010000261.1:0-1803 GCA_045656785.1 Acutalibacteraceae bacterium
CTTGATACTGCAGTAAAATGCGGTCTCGGCGAAAGAAGCTTTCATAACACTCTGCTTACCGATGAATTCGGACCAATGGTTAGATATTGTTTCGTTCTTACAGATGCGAATCTCGAACCAACCGACCTTAAAGCGCCACATCTTTGCGATAATTGCGGCAAATGCAAGGCCGCTTGCCCCGGAAAAGCAATCACTGAAGATGGCAATATAGACCCTTGGCAATGCACGGTTTACTATAACGGAGCGAATGGCACAAAAAAACCCTTTATGCCGCCTGACGCTTTTTTAGATTTTGATAATCGCCTTGAGATTATTGCAGGCGAAGCGAAGGTTACGCCCGAGACCGCTAAAAAGATTCTCGATAATCTCTATTTTTATCCGCCTATCACGCATGCGTATCAGTCGTCAATTTGTGGCAAAGCTTGCGATATGGCCTGTTATAGCCACCTCGAGCAAAAGGGCGTTTTAACAAAGAAGTTCAAAACTCCATTCGAAAAGCGAGAGGACTGGAGCTTTGATTTCGAAACATTCAAATAAGATAAAATCTTTAGCGCCCATTCAAGATAAGAATTGTAATTTATAGCGATATATGATAAAATATAGGTCGGAATACATATTGCAAGCTTTTCCGATTGGTTTTTTCCGCTATATCTTAATTTAATTTTGAGGCGATTTTATGTCACTTTATGAATTTGGGCAGATTTTCGGCATTATCGTTGCGATAATAGGCTTTTTCACCTATATTCCGAGAAAAAGAGGCACGATTCTTTTAATGAAAGCCTCCACAGATACGCTCGGAGTAATTCAGCAAATTATCATTGGCGCCTATACCGGAGCCGGCATCACAGCCATTGCGGTTTTAAGAGGTCTTGTTTTCTTTAACCGCGGACGAAAAAAATGGGCAGACAATAAATTTTGGCTCTGGTTTTTCGTTATAGTTATAGGCTTGACCCCGATTTTCACCTGGGCAGGCCCCGCGAGTCTTCTCCCGATGGCGGGAAGCGTTATAATGGTTTTCGGCTTTTATAATATGAACCCCCATTATACCCGCATCATCGCCCTTTTGGGACATGGGCTATGGCTTATCTATACCATCGTTGTTTTCAATATCGGTGCAATTATTCAGAACGCTGTTTATATAACCGCCGCTATTGTTGGACTTATTATGGACAACCGCATAAAGAATAAGGAAGAAGCGACACAGCCCGAAGAGAAGGAAGAAGAGGCTTTATGAAAAAGGTAATGTTTTTATGCCATGGTAATATCTGTCGAAGCCCGATGGCAGAGTATATTTTCAAAAATATGGCGAAGGGCGAGGATATTTATATTGAATCAAAGGCGGTTTCCCGAGAGGAAATCGGCAACGATATCTATCCCCCTGCCAAGCGCAAGCTCAAAGAAAAGGGCATCCCTTTTTCGCGACACTACGCGCGCCAAGTGACCATAGAGGATTATGATAATTTCGATTATATTATAGTTATGGAAAGCTATAATTTGCCGAGGCTTATGAGAATAATCGGCGAAGACGACAAGAAAAAGGTTTTCCGTCTGCTTGATTTCACAGACACCCCGGGCGATATTGATGACCCATGGTATAGCGGAGATTTCGAAACGACCTATAATGACATAACAAAGGGTTGCAAAGCACTCTTGAAAAAAATAACAAAGCGATAAATCAAAAATGCGTATTCCGATTTCGAAGCGTACTCTAAAGTTCGATTCGGAAAAGGGCTGCCGAAATTATCAATAAAGAATTTAATTTGCTTAATCATAACCACCCGTCAAACGGGTGGTTTGCACAAG
>JAZORV010000262.1:0-8469 GCA_045656785.1 Acutalibacteraceae bacterium
GCAGCACAATAATACGAGGATGATGATGATCCACAAGCAGCCACATCCGCCAAATCCGTTGTTACACATTATGTTTTCCTCCTTTCTGCCTTCAAGAACATACTATTCATTCAGGCTTCAATTTGTTACAAGAAGAAATTATTAAGAAATTGAAAATATTTTAAAACGCACTTGACTTTTACTGACCTTCCGTATATAATAAAGTCAGTAAAGGTCAAATTTACGTTGAGAGGTGCAAAATGAGATTAAGCGATCTTATATCAAAAAGAATAATCGAGATGCTTGATAGTTCTGAGGAGAACGTTGCGGAAATTCAGAGAAACGAGTTAGCCGAAATGATCGGATGCGTTCCAAGCCAGATTAATTATGTTTTATCCTCGAGGTTCACTCCCGAGCATGGCTATATGATAGAAAGCCGCCGAGGAGGGGGAGGATATATAAGGATAACGAGGATTAGTTTGTCTAAATCATCAGCAATAATGCATATTATTAATTCGATGGGTAGCAAGATTGATATTTCAACTGCGCGAATTATAATTGAAAACTGCATCCATTCTGAGCTTATTTCAAATGAAGCCGCCTCTCTTATGGAAGCGGCGCTTTCGGGAAGCGTTTTTCATCATATCCCGAACGAATCGAGAGCAAGCGTTCGCGCGGCTATGCTCAAACAAATGTTTTTATCATTATTATAATAGGGGGTAGATCAGATGAAATGCGAAAAATGCGGAAAATATACCGCTACCACTCATATTCACACAGTTATTGACGGCAGAGCAACAGATATGCATATTTGCGGTTATTGTGCCTCCGGCTCGGGGCTTAGAAGATTTG
Organism: Acutalibacteraceae bacterium; assembly: GCA_045656785.1. Taxonomy (GTDB): domain Bacteria; phylum Bacillota; class Clostridia; order Oscillospirales; family Acutalibacteraceae; genus UMGS1532. The sequence goes on from JAZORV010000262.1 coordinate 832, forward strand.
GCAGCTTAGGGATTATGAATATGTTGAATTCGGTTTTAGATGATGAAGCGGTAGGAATGAAAAAATCTCAAAGCTATGAGCAGACTTGCCCTCAATGCGGAATAACCTTCTCTGAAATCGCAAGTTCAGGCAAGTTAGGATGTGCATATTGTTATAAAACCTTTTATAAAAAGCTCTATCCCTCTTTGCGAAGGATACACGGAGCAACCCATCATCAAGGTAAGATTCCGATTTCATCCTCGCCGAGATTAAGCTCAACCTCCAGAATTGAGGAACTAAAAAAACAATTAAAGGACGCGATTGAAGTTGAGAATTTTGAGCTTGCAGCAAAATTAAGGGATGAAATAAACCTTTTAAAGGAGGGTAGCCGAGATGAATAATACTGCTAATTTGGATATTTCTATCGGCTCGAGAATCACTCTATCGAGAAACTTGAAAGGATTTCCATTTCCGGATAGGATGAACGATGAGCAAATAAGAGGCGTTAACGACCTCGTTTGTACAACTGTTGCTAATTCAGAAGTCTGCGAGCGTTACGGATTTAAAAGAATAGATATGGAGTATGCTTCAAATGATATTATTGAGCATTTATTTTATAAATCTTTAATTACAGAGGAATTTATTTATGAAAGGCAGAATAAAATCCTTCTTTTATCCAAAGATGAAAATATAAGCATAATGCTCCCCGAGCAAGATCATATAAAAATAACGGTCAATTCCAATGCTTTACAGCTCGAGGAGGCATATATGATAGCAGATGGTATTGATAATGCTATTTCCGAGGAGCTGCCTATTGCATTTAGCGAGCAGTTAGGTTTTCTTACGCAAAATCCATCCGATATCGGAACAGGCTTGCGTGTTGCAACCTATCTCGATTTAAAGGCGGCGGAGCAGCTCGGAGAGATACATCATATATCTGAATCTGTTTCAAAAATAGGATTCAACCTAATTAAAATAAATCTGCCAAAATTTAGGGAGCTTTCTTCATGCTATCGGCTTTCTAACAGCATTACTTTAGGTATAACCGAAAAAGCATCGATAGGCAATCTCAAATCTATCGCTGAGCAGATAATAGATAGAGAAGCAGGCTTCAGAGAATCATTAAAAAAGCTATTTTCAGAATAATCAATAAAAATAAATAAGGAGGACTTTATAATGAGATATAGCTTCAACGGATTTACAGAACGCGCAAATTTAGTTTTAAATATTGCAATAGATATCGCAGGAAGACTCGGCCACACTTACGTTGGAAGCGAGCATATATTATTGGGTCTTCTTAAAGAAGAAAGCTCTGCCGCCGCTAATATTTTATCATCAGGCGGAGTTTCGCAAGCGGAAATCGAGGAGCTTTTGCTTTCCCGTATAGGAAGAGGAAGCCCAACGAGGCTTACTCCCGATCATTTAACCCCAAGAGCAAAACGTGTCATTGAATCTGCTATAAGAGAAGCGGGAGCTGAGCAGAAATCCTATGTTGGAACAGAGCACCTTTTAATCGGAGTGTTGAGCGATAGCGATAATTATGCAACGAGGTTTATCGAGGAGCTCGGCGGCGATGTTTCCGAAATGCTTGACGAAGCCCTGAATATGTCTTATGGTGAGCCGAATGGCGGCAAAAAATCAAAGCAGAATAAAAGTGAAAAATCTTCTACACCAACCCTCGAAAAATATGGTAGAGACCTGACTAAAGAAGCCAAAGAAGGAAAGACAGACCCTGTCATCGGAAGAAGCGAGGAGATAGAAAGGGTTATTCAAATCCTTTGCAGAAGATCTAAAAATAATCCTTGCTTAATAGGTGAGCCGGGCGTCGGCAAAACTGCGATAGCTGAAGGCTTAGCGCTAAAAATAGCCTCGGATGACGCTCCTGAGCTTTTGAGGAATAAAAGGGTAATTTCATTAGATCTCACAGGAATGGTTGCAGGAACGAAATATAGAGGTGATTTTGAGGAGAGAATAAAGGCGGTTATTGAAGAGGTTAAAAATTCTACCGACGTTATTCTTTTTATCGATGAATTGCATACAATCATCGGAGCAGGCTCCGCAGAAGGCTCAACAGATGCCGCCAATATTCTTAAGCCTTCTTTGGCAAGAGGTGATTTGCAGGTTGTTGGCGCTACAACAATAGATGAATATCGAAAAAATATCGAAAAGGATGCGGCTTTGGAAAGGAGATTTCAACCTGTTACAGTGGGTGAGCCGACAGAGCAGGATGCTATTCTTATTCTGAAAGGTCTTCGGGATAAATATGAAGCACATCATAAGGTTAAAATAACGGATGAAGCTTTGATTGCAGCGGTAAAACTTTCTTCCAGATATATTTCTGATAGATATCTTCCCGATAAAGCGATAGATCTTATCGATGAAGCTTCTTCCAAGGTGCGCCTGAAAGCACATACTGCTCCGAGCGTTCTTAAAGAGAAAGAAGCCGAAATCAAAAGACTTTCCGAAGAAAAAAACGAGGCTATAAGAGCTCAGCAATTTGAAAGAGCCGCCCAACTTCGCGATGATGAAAGGAGCCTTCGAACAGAGCTTGAAAATTCCAAGAAGGAATGGGAGGAAAAGAATAGCCATTATTCGGGGATTGTTGATGAAGAAGAAATAGCTGAAATCGTTTCTAAATGGACGGGAGTTCCCGTTTCCCAACTGACCGAAGAGGAAAGCACTCGGCTTTTAAGGCTTGAGGACGAACTGCATAATAGAATTGTCGGACAAGAGCCTGCAGTATCCTCTGTTTCAAGAGCAATTCGCAGAGGCAGAGTTGGATTAAAAGACCCGAAAAGACCGATAGGCTCATTTATATTCTTAGGCCCGACGGGCGTTGGAAAAACCGAACTTTGTAAAGCGCTTGCAGATTCAATGTTCGGTGATGAGGATGCGATGATAAGGCTCGATATGTCGGAATATATGGAGCAGCATACCGTTTCAAAGATGATTGGATCTCCCCCCGGATACGTTGGCTTTGAGGAAGGCGGAAAGTTAACCGAAATGGTTCGCAGAAAGCCATATTCGGTTATTCTCTTTGATGAGATTGAAAAAGCTCATCCCGATGTATTTAATATCCTTTTGCAGATTCTTGATGATGGTATTTTGAGCGATTCTCAAGGTCGTAGAATCGATTTTAAAAATGCGGTTATAATTATGACTTCTAACGTAGGCGCGCGCTTTATAACCGAAAAGAAAGCGGCGTTTGGGTTTACTTCAGGCGAGGAACCCGAAAAGAAGGAGGAAAGAATGAAGGAAGAGGTACTTTCCAAACTCAGAAAAACCTTTAAGCCTGAATTTTTAAATCGTGTTGATGATATCATTGTTTTCAATAAGCTTAAAAAGGATGATATTTTGAAAATTGCCGAAAAAATGCTCGAAACCCTTAAAACAAGGCTCGAAGCGATGGGAATTACTATTACCTTCGATAAAACTGCTGTTTCGGCAGTTGCAGATGCCGGCTTTGATGATATTTATGGTGCAAGACCTCTCCGCCGCGCCATTCAAAGCAATGTCGAAGATAAACTCAGTGAGCTGATTTTAGAAGGAAGCATTAAAAAAGGCGATAGAGTGATAGCGGGCTTTGAAAACGGAGAGTATAAATTTATAAAGGAATGAGAAAAAACTCTGTGGTAACGTTGCCACAGAGTTTTTATCTTTATGCTTCTATAAGATTTTTCATCGAATATATTCCCGGTGCTTTACCTACTAAAAATTTTGCCGCATTAACGGCTCCCACCCCGAAAAGCGCTTTAGAGCGAGCTGAATGGGAAAGGGTGATGATTTCATCGTTGCCTGCAAAAATGACTTCGTGTTCGCCAACGATGTTTCCTCCGCGAACAGAATGTATACCAATCTCTTTTTCGCGGCGCTTCTCTCTTTTTGAATGGCGGTCGTATTCATAAAGCATGGAATTATCAAGAGCTTCATTAATAGCATTTGCAAGCATAAAAGCAGTTCCCGATGGTGCGTCAATTTTCTGATTATGATGCTTTTCAATTATCTCAATATCGAAGGAATCGCCAAGAATTGCCGCAGCTTTCTTTGAAAGCTCAACCAATAGATTAACCCCTAAAGACATATTAAAGGAGCTGAAAACAGGAACTTGGGCAGAGGCTTCGTTTATTGCTGCTGTCTGCTCTTCGCTTAGTCCCGTTGTTCCGATAACGAGACCTATTTTCTTGTTCTTTGCAAATGAGAGAACGTCTGTTAATGCTTCGGGATTGGAAAAGTCGATAATAACGTCAGCTTCTTCCTTGACCTCTTTGGGAGAATCGTAAACGGGATAGCTTCTGCTGATTCCTTTAAATTTATCAACACCTGCAACAATTTCGCAGTTTTTATCGTTTTCGATGGTAGTGGTGATGGCAGAACCCATTTTTCCGTTTGCACCGATAAGAATAACTTTAACCATTTTTATAACACATCCTTAAAAAACTATTGAACTAATCGAGCTTTTGCTGTATAATTAAATAATAACATTCATTTGGCGTAAAGTCAAATAATTAAATTAAATTCGGAGATTTTTTAATGAAAAAAAGCGATTTCTTTTATGATTTGCCCGAGGAACTCATAGCGCAGACCCCTATTGAGCCTCGAAATTCATCAAGACTTATGTTTTTAAATAAGCAAAGCGGCGAGGTTCAACATAAGGTTTTTACAGACGTTATGGATTATCTTGCGCCGGGTGATTGCCTTATTCTTAACGATACAAGAGTCCTCCCTGCAAGAATGTTCGGCCAAAGGGAAGATACCGGTTCTCTTTGTGAGTTTGTTCTCTTAAAGCAGTTATCTTCCTCTCGTTGGGAAGCAATAGCAGGCCCCGGAAAAAAAGCCAAGCCCGGAAAAAGATTTATCTTTTCCGATGAGTTAAAATGCGAGGTCGAAGAGGTTCTCGATAATGGTAATAGAATAATAGAGTTTGAGTTTCAGGGAAATTTCTATGAAATTCTCGATAGGGTAGGCGAGATGCCGCTTCCGCATTATATCAAGGAAAAGCTTGAGGATAAGGAAAGATATCAAACCGTCTATTCGAAGAATTTAGGCTCTGCCGCTGCCCCCACCGCAGGCTTACATTTCACCCCCGAAATGCTCGAGGAAATCAAAGCGCAGGGCGTAAGCGTCGGCTTCGTAACGCTCCATGTTGGGCTTGGAACGTTTCGCCCCGTGAAAGCAGAGGATATAACCGAGCATAAAATGCATAGCGAGCATTATTATATGCCAAATGAAACAGCAGAGCTTATAAATAACACCAAGAAAAACGGCGGAAGGGTTATATGCGTCGGAACAACGAGCTGCAGAACGGTTGAAAGTATCGCAAATTTGGGCGAAATAAAGGAATGTAGCGGAGATACGGATATTTTCATTTACCCCGGTTATAAATTCAAGTGTATGGATGGAATTATAACCAATTTCCATCTCCCCGAAAGCACCCTTATTATGCTCGTTTCTGCTTTCGCAGGCTATGATAACACAATGAACGTATATAAGACCGCAGTAAAAGAAAAATACCGTTTCTTCAGCTTCGGAGATGCAATGCTCATTTTGTAAAATAAGAGGTATAAATATGTATAAACTCATAAAAAATAATGGAACAGCTCGCAGAGGCGAATTCCATACAGTCCATGGAACAGTTCAAACGCCTGCTTTTATGAACGTTGCAACCGCAGCAGCCATAAAAGGCGCTGTTTCAGCGCCCGACCTTGAAACGGTTAATTGCCAGGTTATGCTCTGCAATACTTACCATTTGCATCTGCGCCCCGGTGATGAAACTGTAAAAGAAATGGGTGGCCTTCATAAGTTCGCAAATTGGAAAAGACCAATTTTGACCGATAGCGGTGGATTTCAGGTCTTTTCTCTCGCGTCCTTGAGAAAAATCAAGGAGGAGGGAGTAACCTTCAATTCACATATCGATGGCAGAAAGATATTTATGGGCCCCGAGGAAAGTATGCAAATTCAGTCTAACCTTGGTTCAACTATCGCTATGGCTTTCGATGAATGTATTGAAAATCCCGCTCCGAGGGATTACGTTAAAAACTCCTGTGATAGAACCTATCGGTGGCTTGTTCGTTGTAAAGAGGAGATGGCAAGGCTAAATTTGCTCCCCGATACAGTGAACCCTCATCAGATGCTTTTCGGAATAAATCAAGGCTCAACCTATGCCGATTTGAGAATTGAGCACATGAAAAAAATTGCAGAGCTTGACCTTCCGGGATATGCCATCGGAGGCCTCGCCGTTGGAGAAAGCGCGGAAGAAATGTATAGAATTATAGATGCGGTCGAACCCTTTATGCCAAAGGATAAGCCGAGATATTTGATGGGTGTCGGAACGCCCGTTAATATCATCGAAGGCGTTGCAAGAGGCGTCGATTTGTTTGATTGCGTTATGCCGAGTAGAAATGCTCGCCATGGCCATGTTTTTACCTCTCTTGGTATTATAAATCTCAATAATCAGAAATATGATAGAGATCCTCTGCCGATAGACCCGAATTGTGATTGCCCTGCATGCAGGAATTTCTCGAGGGCTTATATCAAGCATCTGCTAAAAGCGGGCGAAATGCTCGGAATGAGGCTTACTGTTCTTCATAACCTCTATTTTTATAATAAGCTTATGGAAGATATAAGAGAAGCTCTTGATAATGACCGCTTCGAGGAATTTAAAGCGGAGGCTATCCCAAGAATAGGTAAAAGAATCTGATTTTGCCGAAAAAAGCAGAATGTTTTTAGTTGAAAAATAAGAGCTAATGTGTTAAAATTCTATCTGTAACCCAAAGGAGGTGGTATCGGTGGGAGAAAATAAACAAATAGCTGTTAATAGAAAAGCGCTTCATGATTATTTTGTTATAGAATCCTTTGAAGCCGGTATCGCCCTCTGCGGAACAGAGGTCAAATCCTTGCGCCTCGGAGAGGTTAATCTCAAGGATGCGTGGTGCTCTATCGATGAAGGCGAGGCCTTCATCAAAGGTATGCACATAAGCCCTTATGAAAAGGGGAATATATTTAATAGAGATGCGAGAAGAGAAAGGAAGCTCCTTCTTCATAAAAGGGAGATTTTAAGGCTCTTCGGCTTGATTAAGCAGCAGGGCTTAACCCTCATTCCGCTTTCTCTTTATTTTAAAGGCTCGAGAATTAAACTTCAGCTTGGGCTTTGTAAGGGCAAAAAGCTCTATGATAAGCGCGCTGATGCGGCAAGAAAATCTGCTGAGCGCGATATTGATAGAGCAATGAAAGAGCAGCATAGGTAACGATAATTGCCTGATTTGTTTGAAAAAGCTTTAATATACCCGGGGGCGTAAAGGTTTCGACAGGGGTGTTGAAGTAAGGGAAGCGAGTAGCGGTGCGGAACCGCTTTAAAATCCGCAATCTTTAAAAAATAAACGACAACAATAAAGTTGCTCTTGCTGCTTAATTTTTAGCAGCCGTCCTTTCCCGAAGTACCGCGATCGGGAAAAGGGCGTCGATTAGCGGTGCACATGAATGGATGAGTGTTTCGGCATCCGTCAGGTATTAGAAACTACCATAGCCTTGAGCCTGTCATTTGGCGCAAGGTGAGGGGAATCGTAATAAAATGACTGCACTCGGAGATGCCTTTATGGAAATGCTTTTGGACGCGGGTTCGACTCCCGCCGCCTCCACCAAAAAACGACAAGTTTCGACAGA
>JAZORV010000263.1:0-2737 GCA_045656785.1 Acutalibacteraceae bacterium
CCGTCCTCAACTGGCTAAAGCCATTAAAACAAATCATCTTATTGATAATGAGTCTCATTATCAATAAGGATTTTTTATGTAAATATCTGAGAGAAAATACCTTTCTGCGGATTCTCAATTAAAAAAATAAACTAAACAAAGTTGAACCAACAAAACTCAAATTGAACCAAACAAAGCTCAAAGCGAACTAAAGAAAGTAAAATCAACAAAACTTGAAGTGAACTAAACAAAGCTAAACCAACAAAGCTCGAAGCGAACCAAACAGAGCGAAACCAACAAAGCTCGAAGCGGTACAAAGAGAAGCGCTGTTTTATGTCTTCCTATTGCGACAGAGTTTAGCTCGAGCGTTATTTTTAATACGTCGGAGGAAGATGGCATATTAATTGTTTTTTCTTCTTTTTTCTTATTAATTTTAAAAGCTCCATCCCTCGGGATGGAGCTTTTTTATCAGTTTCTCGCTTCGATAAATGCTTTGCGGGTTATGAAATTATAAACGAGAACGATGGCGGTGGCGGCGAGCTTAGAAATATACTTATTTATTTCTAAAACCACAACTCCGAGCCAGACTATGCCCTCGCTGATTCCTAATCCTACGATGCTTAAAATCACGAAGATTGCGAAAAGTCGCCACCTTGCGCTATCCTCCCGCGCTTTGAAAACAAAGCGCATCGAGAGAATATAATTCAGCACGGTTGATAAAAGGAAGGCTATCGCATTTGCGATTAAAACATCAATTTCTATTAAATCCGAAAGCAGGAAAAACACCGCATATTCAAATAAGAAGCATATTCCGCCAACGAATCCGAACTTAATAAACTGAACTATCAAGGCTTTTAAATTTTTCATAATTCTCCAAGCTTTTCCATAATATAATCGGCAAATGCTCTCGCGGTTGCGCCGTCTCGGTTACCTGTTACGACAACCTTGCCCTCTTTTTCTGCCTTCATCATAGCGGCGCTGAGCTTATCCGCGGCATCGATTCTTGCGATATGGCGAAGCATCATTTCGGTTGCCTTCAAAATAGAGCTCGGGTTAGCATAGTCACCAATGCCTTCCTCTATCATTCGAGGGGCAGTTCCGTGGATAGCCTCAAACATAGCATATTTATCGCCCATATTTGCGCTTCCCGCTGTTCCGACACCGCCTTGAATCTGCGCCGCTTCATCGGTTATAATATCGCCATAAAGATTCGGAAGAACAAACACCTGGAAGCGGTTTCGGATATCCTTATTAACGAGGTTGGCGGTCATAATATCGATATACCAATCCTCCGCCTCTATGCCCTCATATTCTGCGGCAATTTCATGGGCGATGGCAGAAAATTTTCCATCGGTTTTCTTCATGATATTAGCCTTTGTAACTATAGCAACGTTAGTTTTGCCATTTGCTTTGGCATAATCAAATGCGGCGCGACAAATTCTGCGAGTTCCCGAATTTGTTGTTACCTTAAAATCCATAGCGAGCTTTTCGGGAATCTCTATACCGCGGCTGCCGAGAACATATTCGCCCTCGGTATTTTCTCTATAAAAAATCCAATCAATGCCCTCTTCGGGAACCGAAACGGGGCGAACGTTTGCAAACAAATCAAGCTCGCGGCGAAGCGCAACGTTGGCGCTTTCCATCGTTCCGCCTTTGGGGGTTGTTGTGGGGCCTTTTAAGAAAACGTCGCATTCCTTAATTTGCTTTAAGGTTTCGGGAGGAACCGCAACGCCCAATGCCAGACGGTTTTCAATGGTTAAGCCCTCGATTTCCTTTATCTCGATTTTTCCGCTTTCAAGCTCATCCTTTAAGAGAAATTCAAGAACTCTTTTGGCTTCATTCACGATAATCGGGCCGATTCCATCGCCGCCGCAAACGCCGATGGTGATTTTCTCCATATTCGAAAAATCCTTTCTCTCGGCTCCCGCCGCCATTCTATCCTCGCGAGCAATTTGCTCTGTGAGCAGAGCTTTAAACTGCTCAACCGCTTTTTCTATATACTGATTTTCCATTATGAATTCTCCTTTGTATATGCGAGCAGACTTCCTGCTTTAAGAATCTTAATCTGGCGCTCTGTGAAGGAGCAAACGAGGGGGAAGCTTTCGCCTGTTGTTTCATCGAGAAGGGTCATTTCGCCCTTTTCCATTCCATCATAAATGTCGCGAATTGTAAGCTTATCTCCCTGAGAAATCTTATCATAATCATCCGCATTCTTAAAGCTCAAGGGCATAATTCCCGCATTTATAAGATTTGCGATATGGATTCTCGCGAAGCTCTTGGTTATAACCGCGCGAACACCTAAATACAAAGGAACAAGCGCCGCATGTTCACGGGATGAACCCTGACCATAGTTGGAACCGCCAACGATTATGCTCTCGCCCGCCGCCTTTGCTCTTTCGGGGAAGGATTCATCGCAAACTGCGAAGCAATACTGCGAAAGATGAGGGATATTTGAGCGATAGGGGAGAATTTTTGCGCCCGCAGGCATAATATGGTCGGTTGTGATATTATCTCCAACCTTCAAAACAAGCTCGGCTGAGAGGGTATCCTCCTGAGGCTTCGCCTTGGGGAATTCCTTAATATTGGGGCCTCTCATAATTTCGAGGTCTTTAGCTTCATCCTCGCTTGCAGGCTCGATAACTGCGCTATCATCGATTGCGAATTTTTCGGGCAATTCGATTTTAGGAGCAACGCCGAAAAGCATCGGGTCGGTTATTTCGCCCGTTAAAGCGGCAGCAACTGCAGTTTCGGGAGAAAC
>JAZORV010000264.1:0-9390 GCA_045656785.1 Acutalibacteraceae bacterium
CTACTGCGAGGTTTTAATCTCTGATGAAAACGTTGATTACTGCGCCGAAAACTGCGTTCCGAAGCTAATTGATGTGAAATTTTTAGATCCCGATGATATCTGCCGATTTTCTGTCCTTTTGCGATTTGAAAATGGTGAGGTAAAACGCTTCGACCTCCCCTCTGAATTTTCAAACGATGAGATTGTTTCGTTCGAAAATTTTATCCTCACCGATAAAATATTTAAAAACGGAAGATTCTCGGATTCTATTCCTGCTCCTTATTGGGAAAATACTATTTTCTATAATGAAGAAAACGAGGAAAGAAGGGGCATCGAGTTTATTTCGGGTCTTGCGATATCTGAAACAGAGCTATATCACAACAGCTATCCCACGAAATAATTTTTTCTCTCTTAAAACGTTATAATCTTTAATAATAGCTGACCCCCTCAAAATTGAGGGGGTTAAATTTTGCGGTCTGTGTTTTCAAATATAGCTTACCTTTTTCCTTCTTCATAATTCTGACCGCTAAAAACAGCCGTTTCTTCCCAAATCTCCCTCTCTTAATCTCATTCAAGCTTTAAAGGAGTCCTTTTTAGCGGAAGGTTTACATAATTTTAACTTTTGTAGCTTTTTTGAGCGGTTTCGAGGAGGCGATTTTGAGCAAAAATTTCACCTTTTCTTAAGGAATTCGGAAGCGAAAACGAAATAATTATACATTTTGTAAACCTCATTTGATTTGTGGGGTGTGGAAAATTTTTACTATGTGTTAATTATCCACCGAGTTATCCACGTTTTCCACAATTATTACAGTATTGTAACTGCAAATTAGCCTATCGGAGCCCTTTTTCGACATTTTTTATGTGGAAAACTATGTGGATAGTGGGGATTACAAATAGTATAATTTTTCTTTAATTTAGCATATTTTTTAAGGAAAAAAGCAAATTTCCGCCGAAAAAACTAATATTTTTACATCAAATTTGCCTGATTTTCTTTTAATTTTACCATCTTTTTATTTTATCGGTTTTGAAGAGCCGAAATTTAGGGCTTGACAAAATAAAATTTTATGCATCAGCATTTTTTCTTTAAAAATACCCTCGAAAAATAACGAAATTGTAATAAAAAAATTCGCCTCCCGCAAGCTTCTGCCCGAGGCGAACTCTTTTAATTGAATTTTTAAAATTTTCCTTCGAAATCTGCTTCGTTATTAAGGAAGGAGAAGGTAAGCTCGGTTACGCCCTCTTCATCCGGCTTTAAAAATTTAAGCTTGCCCTGTTCTCTCATAACAGCTCTGCCATCAGGGGTACAGTTTGCAGGCTCGAGGCCCAAAACGTAATCCCTTCTGCCCATCATTTTCCACTCGATAAACTCGGGAAGCTGAGCTTTACTAAAGCTCATAACGAGCCCCTTTCCCAACTCGGGGTTAAATATTCCCACTTGCGCTTTTGAATCGGTTTCCTTTAAATCATAATAATAGCAGCGCTCGAGGAAATTCGGCTGCGGTGGCTCCATTTTAAGGGCAGAATCAATATGCTCGAGGGCATTATCGGTTCTCGCGGTAATCGAATTATATGGAATTTTGAGTATACTCTCCTCGCTTAACAGGGGATATCCCATATTGCAATGATACATTATCATATATGGGCTTTCGATATCGCCCTCATTTTTAACGGTATCCGAAACGGTGGAGGTCTTTTCGCGATATGAGAAGGTATAAACCCTTTCGTGAAGCTGTTTCCTTCCCAAAATAACCGCATCGCTTACCCATAATTTGATTTTAAGCGAATCCTCATCCTCCTCGATAGAGCGAAGAAGGGCGGGGATATGAGAGATTGTTCCGTGCAAAGGAGTAACCTCGCCATCATCCTCCGAAGGAGAGCCAACGGCGGTTAAGCCACAGGTGGTGAAAAAGCCGGCAGTAAAGGATTTTAAGAAGCCGGTGCCCTCCTTTTCATAATACGTAGGCGCAACGTATCCGCAAGGGGACATAAATCCCATATTCGCGCCCTCAAATTCAAGACGGGAGATATCTCCTGCGCGGTCCATCGAAATCCATGCGCAAAGCCCGAGACCGTTTCTGACGTATAGAAATTCCATTCCCTTTCCTCTGCCATCCCCAAGAGTATAGCGCTCGGCGCCTCTTATCTGAAAATTCAGTCCAATATGATTTTTCATTTTTATCTCCTTTAATTTATTTTACTTAATAATTATAATATCATTTTCTAAATATTTCAAGCAAAAAGAGAATTAGCCGGAAATTATAAGGCATTTCCGCCCCTGCTTCTACAAAAAGCAATCATTTGCGCCCGCCTTTTGTGACAGTTTATTCGCTTTATCGTTAGTATAATGTATTTGCGAAAGAAAAAATCAAACTGGTGGTATTAAAAAATGAAGGGACAGTTAAAAAGAAATCTAAAAAGCATAAAAAGCACCCGCACCCGTATATCGGGAAGGGCAAAAACCGCGGCGGTACATATCGTAGCTTCTATAGCTTCGGCGCTTTTATCCCGTGTTGGGCTTTTTTCGGAGCTTTCCCCCCTCGGAGTTTTGGTGGCAGCGGCAATCGGTCAGGAATACCTGCTATCCTCTGCTATCGGCGCGTTTTTGGGGTATCTCCTTATTCCTCTTGGAGATTCGGCATTCCGATATATAGCGGCGCTTTTTGCGGTTGTTGCAATCCGACTCATCACCGCCGCATTCAAGGATATATCAACCTCTCCTGCCTTTCTCGGAATGATTGCAATGCTCTCCTTAACGATATGCAATCTCGTGGTTGTAATATCAGGAGGGGCTAATGCGGTTTTGTTTTTATCGGAGGGGGTTGTTGTAGGCGGGCTTACTTATTTTGTTTCGAGGGCGCTTAAAATCGACCTCAAGCGCCAAATGGGGCTTTTTGAAGAAGAGCTTGCCTGCGCTGTTATCCTTATCGACCTTATTATAATCTCTCTGCTGCCCCTTTCCATCGGCTCTTTTTCCTTCGGGCGAATGATAGCAGTTTTTCTGATTCTATCCGCCGCCCGATTCGGCTCGGTTTCGGGGGGAGCCACCTGTGGCGCGGCAATCGGATTTTGCCTGAGCCTTTCCTCGCTTGACCCAAAATTTGCCTGTATGTATTCGATAGCGGGTCTGATTTCGGGGCTTTTTTCCTCTCCCGGCAGAATTGCAACCGCTTTGGGCTTTATCATCCCCGCTTTTATAACAATCGGGCTTTTCGGCTCGGGAGAGGGAACAATCGGGCTCATTTTAGAGACGCTTTTCGGCGCGCTCGGCTTCTTCCTCTGTCCTAAAAAAATCGCAGTTTTTCTCGCGGCATTTTTCTCCCCTCCCGTGAAATTAGAGGGGCTTGAAGGAATGAGAAAAAGCCTTGTTATGAGGCTTCGCCTTGCTTCTTCGGCTTTGGGAGACGTTTCGGGAACGATAGAAGAGGTTGCAAAACGGCTTGGTAAAATTAATATTCCTGAACCCTCGGATATATTCAAAAAATGCGAAAAGGATGCGTGCCGTGGGTGTTCCTTCAGAATCAGCTGTTGGGAAACTGAGGAAAATGCAACCCTGGGCGCCTTAGGTCGGCTTGCTTCTAAAATCCGCAAAGGGGAGACCTCCCTTGAGGAGGCCGCGCCTGATTTTTATAAAAAATGCCTTCGCCCCGAAAAATTAGAGGAAAGCCTAAAGGCGCATTATGGCGAATATCTTTCGAGGCTTTCGGCAGAGGAGCGTATTTCGGCTGTAAGAGGAGCTGTTTCGGACCAATTCGAGGGTATTTCAGATATGCTCTTAGACCTCAGCGATGAATTCAACACCTCCCGCCATTACGACCTTGATATGGCGGAAACGGTAGTCTCGGCGCTGAGGGAAATCAACCTACTTACTACCGACTGCGGCTGCTCGGTTGATAAATACGGAAGAATGACAATCGAAGCCAAAATCCATAACTACGAAAATAGAACTATTAGCCGAAAACGTATTCTCGATCAGCTTGAATCTGCTTGCGAAAGAAGGTTTATTCCGCCATCCTTGAAGCAGATTGACGATATTTTATTTTTAAGCATAACCGAAAAGCCGAGATTTTCGCCTGATATCGGAGTAACCCAGATTCCCGAAAGCCGATCGGGTATCTGCGGAGATTCTTATGCTTATTTTGGCGATGGCTCGGGCAGATATTTTATGGTTCTTTCCGATGGAATGGGAACGGGGGGCAGAGCAGCGGTTGACGGGGCTATGGCAACAGGGCTTATGGAAAGGCTTCTTAAGGCAGGCTTCGGATTCGATTGCTCTTTAAAAATTCTCAATTCTGCGCTTTTGTATAAGTCCTCTGAGGAATCCCTCGCAACGGTGGATATCGCCTGCCTCGATTTGCATACGGGCGAAACAAGCTTATATAAAGCCGGCGCCGCCCCAACCTTTGTTCGGCGCTCGGGAAGGGTAGGCAAGGCGGAGAGCCATTCTCTTCCTATCGGAATTTTGCGAGAGGTTGGCTTCGATCGCTCGGGAATCACCCTCAAAAAGGATGATATCGTGGTGCTTTTAAGCGATGGCGCGGCAGGGCTCGATACGGATTGGATCTGCCGCGAGATTGAGGCCTTTTCCGAAGCAGGCGCACAGGTGCTTTCCGAAAGAATTGCCGAAGGCGCCCTCAGAAGAAGCGATAAAGCCCATATCGATGATATAACGGTCATGGTAACCATCCTTTGCCCGAGAATATAAAATCAGATGGCAGATTTCAGAGAGCTGAGATCTGCCATCATTTTTGTTTATTTTTTTGCTTTATCGATAGCCTCGTTTATAAGAGGAGTGTATTCGCCGAGATTAAGGTCAAAGCCTTCAATTCCATTAACTGTTCCATCGGTTGCGATATCGAGCGCTTCAAGCCCTTGTGCAACCATCTCTTTCTCGAAAATAACAATCTTATCGATCCAATCATCCTGATCGGAATCCTTTTTGTGTTCACCTTTTTCGTTTACTGCATCGAGGTCGATATCCGAGATTTTTCCATCTGATACCGTGAGGGTTACCGTCGGCTTATAGCCATCTTCAGAATAATCCTTGCCCTCCGCTTTATACGTGCCATCCTTCAAGGCGGTATCGCTCATAACGGAGGATTCATCTGCGGCGGAAGATTCCTTCGAGCTTTCGCTCGGGATTATCTCGGTTTTCGATGAGGTCATCGAGCTTGTTTCATCGGTTTTTGATCCCGTTGTTTCTTCTCCACTCATGCAAGCGGTAAAGGAAAAACAGAGACAAATACTGAGAAATGCTAAAAATAATTTTTTCATAAAAATCAAATCCTTTCCGGTTTTAACCGCCAATAGTATTGACAAAATTTTAAGGATTTATACTTTTTTGAAAATTTTTGCAAAAAAACAAGGCTCTGTTGACCAGAGCCTTGAGCATTTTTTAAAGATTGGCTTATTCAGAAGCTTCCTCTTCATTTTGGGGGCAGAGCTTGCTTGTTGCAAGGGAAACCACAACAATGAGCAAGAGGCCGAAGATGAAAGCAGGGAGAAGCTCGTAGATTGCGAAGAGTCCGCCCAATTTAGCAATGCCGAACTTCCAGATAAATACCATTGCGCCGCCGCCAATAACACCTGCAATAGCGCCGAATTTATTAGCCTTCTTCCAGAAGAGAGAGCAGAGCATAACGGGGCCGAATGCAGCGCCGAAGCCAGCCCAGGCAAAGGAAACTATTTTGAATACGGAAGAATCTTCATCGAGAGCAAAGAAGACCGCAATAACAGCGATTGCAACGGTTGTGAGGCGAGCGATAATCATTGAGGTTTTCTGGCTGATGTTCAATTTGAAAACGCCCTTGAAGAGGTCCTCCGAAACGCTTGAAGAAGCGGCAAGGAGCTGAGAATCGGCGGTGGACATTGTTGAAGCAAGGATTCCTGCGAGGATAACGCCCGCAAGAATTGCAAAGAGAACGCCATTTTCGCTAATAACCTTTGCGATTTCAACGATAATCTTTTCGCCTTCGCTGGTAGCTTTAGAGATATCAGAAATTGTGCCTGCCTTAACAACTGCAGAACCGATAACACCAATAAGAATAGCAACGCCCATCGAGATAATAACCCAAATCGTTCCGATTCTTCTCGAGGTTTTGAGCTTTGAGGGATCCGAAATTCCCATGAAGCGAAGAAGAATATGGGGCATACCGAAGTATCCAAGACCCCAAGCAAGGGTTGAAGCAATGGTGAGTCCGTTGTATGGTGTTGTTCCGCCGGCGGGGTTATGAGTTTCGGTCAAGCCGAGGTATCCGGGGATGTTGCCTGCGTTTTGAACAACGTTATCCCAACCGCCTGCAAAATTGATTCCGAAGAAAACAACAACAACGAGCGCGATAGTCATAATAATAGACTGAACAAAGTCGGTAGTAGATGCGGCAAGGAATCCGCCGAGAGCAGTATAAGCAACGATAACGATAGCTGAAATTATCATAGCTGTTTCATAAGAAATTTCGCCGCCGGAAAAAGAGGAGAAAAGCTTTCCGCAAGCGGCAAAGCCGGAGGCGGTATAGGGGATAAAGAAAACAATAATGATAAGCGCTGAAATTCCGCTTAAAATACCCTTCTTTTCGCCAAAGCTTTTTGCAAAATAATCGGGGATGGTGAAAGCGCCGAGCTTTTCAGATTTAATCCTCAATCTTTTTGCAACGATGAGCCAGTTTATGTATGTACCGATGCCGAGGCCGATAGCGGTCCAGGTAGCTTCAGCAAGGCCGCAAACGAGAGCAAGACCCGGAAGACCCATCAAAAGCCATCCCGACATATCGGAAGCCTCTGCGCTCATAGCCGTTACCAATGGGCCGAGCTTTCTTCCGCCAAGATAAAATTCACCTGTGTTGGTGGTTTTCTTAGAAAAGAAATATCCAACGATTATCATGCCAACGAGATAAACGAGGATTGTGATAAACACAACAAGTGCGTTACTCATAAAAAAACTCCTTTACTTTATATAATAACAAAGTATATCATAATTTTTCCTGGTTTTCAAGTGTTTGATTAACATTATAAAATTTTATTGCAAAATTATAAAAGATATTGTATAATAAATGATGTATAGGTGTAAATAGATCCCAAAGAAAGGATTTTTCAATATGAAAGAACTCGTTGAACAAGCAAAACTCGGCGATAAAGCCGCATTTTCGGAGATTTATTCGAGCTATAAAAATCAGGTTTATTACTTTTGCTCTAAAATCGTAACAGAGCAGCAGCAAGCAAAACAGCTTAGCTTCGATACCTTCGAATGTGCCTTTCAGCGCCTTGACACGCTGGAAAGCGCAGATCAATTCGAAATCTGGCTTAAAAACATCGCGGCTATAAAATGCTTTAATTATATCCATAAAATGAAGCCGATGCTTTTCCTACAGGCGCCTGAAGAAGGCGGTGCAATCCTTTTCGAGGAGCATGAAATCGAAGGTATGGATAAGGAAGTCGTTCTCGATGAAACCAAGAGCGCCGCTTTGATGGATATGATGTTCTCTCGCCTCGATGATGCCCAGAGAATGACCCTGATGCTCCATTATTACATAGGCCTCTCGGTATCGCGCATTGCGAAGATTATGACATGCACTCAGGAAATGGTTGTTGGCAGAATGGAATCTGCCGCGAAATCTATGAAGGCAACCCTTCGCCGCCTTGCAATGCATGAAATCAAACCCGCATCGGTTGAATTCAGAAACGTGCTTATGCTTTCTGCCGCCTGCGTGAACGTTCCTTCGGAGCTTGATTCAATGATAGAAGCATATATAGGCGAGCATTATGGCGAGGCTGAGCCCAAGCCCGAAGAAAAGTCTTATTCCTTTGATAACTACGTAAGCAGTCTCGATAAAAAAGAACCCGGCGAGCTTGAGAGCGCAACCGCAAAATATTCCGATGCCGATTTCCACGATTTCGAGGCAAAAGCCCCCGCTGATGATAAAATCCGCGAGTTTGAAATAAAAACTCCCGTCGGCGCGAAGCCCGAGAAAAAAGCGCAAAATAAGGAAAGCATCTTCATCGCATTCAAGAAGAAATTCCGTTCCCTTTCGATGACTCAGCAGTCCATCGCGCTTGTGGCAGTTGTCGGCGTTTTGGCAATAATCGTTCTTGCTATTGCCCTCCCGAACAGCAAGGAAGACCCCAAGGCATCTTCCTCTACCGCTTCGAAGATTGAATATCAGAAACCCGAAGAGGTTGTTTCACAGCCTGAGCCAAAGCCTCAAATCACCCTTACCGTTGATAATAACGCTCCCGAGAGCTTCAGCATTTTGCTAAACGATAGCGTGGAAGCAGGGGAGGACAATCCCGCCGTTAATACCGCGACCTACGCCCTCCCGACAGTTGTTATCCCCGATAACGAGATGGCTCAATCTAAGATAAATAACTTCTTTATCGGCGAAAAGGACGCAACCCTTGCAACCTATAATAATGATTTCGATATTCAGAACTCGCGATATGGCTATGCTGTAATTGATGGTTGGTATTCAACCACAGCGGTTCGCGCTTCTTCCGAGCAGGGCGCCGCAAGAGCAGACGAGGCTGTTATCAGCATCGAGATGACAAAGGAAATTAAAAACTACGGCTATGAAAACGTTGTAACCGTTCTTTGCTATAATTTCTCCTCAGTAACCGGTGACCGCCTCACATTAGAGGACGTTATGACCGATATTGACGGCTACACCGCCTTCGCGAACGACCGCATTGAGGCGATCGTTGAAGCCAAGCAGGAGGCAGGGGATTTCACGCTTAACGATGGCTATGAGACCGTTATCTCAGAAGCTACCTCGGATGATGACGGATGGTATTTCACAGAAAATGGAATCCGCATTATCTTCCAGGACGGAACCCTCGTTAACCATGGCTATGGCCCCCTATGCGTTGACCTTTCTTATGAAGAAATCAATGAATTTCTCATGGAGGAATATAAGCTTAATAATTAAGCGAAATAAATAAGCTTTTGTAGAAAACTTAATCCGCTACCAAAGAGGCGCACATTGTTTTGTGTGCCTCTTTTTTTGCCTTTGCTTTTTGTTTGTGTTTTATATAACACTTTTCACCACTAGTACGTAATACGAACTAGAGTGTTTTATATGTTTGTGAAACGCTGTTTACCACTAGTACGTAATACGGACTAGTGCCTTTTTTATGTTTGCAAATTGTTGTTCACCACTAGTACGTGATACGGACTAGTGTGTTGTTTGTGTTTTCCTGCGGGCGAATAATATTAGCCTCTACATAGTATTTGTTTATGCATTATAACTACCCCTCAGTTTTTTAGCGCCTTGGCGCAAAAAAACAGCTCCCCTCGCAAGGGGAGCCGAGGAATTGATATTTGCTTTGGCTTATTCGATAGAGGGAGGCAAGGGCTCTATTACGATAATTTTTCTTAAAGAGTTTAGACAGATTGAAGGGCAAGTTTTTCAGTTTCGCTATCGC
>JAZORV010000265.1:0-2381 GCA_045656785.1 Acutalibacteraceae bacterium
GCTGTTGATTCTCTTTCGCAAGAAAGAGTGAAAACGGATTTTGCGCTTTCAGGCATTCCGCAGATCCATTCCGCAAGATACATTCCATGAGCGCCCAAATCTATCATCGCTCCGCCGCCACATTCTTTTTCGGAATAAAAATGGACGGGAAGCCAATCGTAAATACTACCTGAATGAACATTTCTAAAGCGGAAATAGTTTATCTTTCCGAGCTCGCCGCTATCAACTATATTTTTAATAGTTTTCGGGCCGCCATAGCATTTTTGCGGGAAGGAAATAACGAAATTAACTCCGTTTTCCTCAATCGCTTTTGCGATAGCTTCGCATTCTTCCGAAGTTTTTGCCAAAACCTTTTCTGTGAAGATATTCATTTTCGCCTCGGCAAGCTTAATTATGTAATCTGCATGGGTATCTGTTGAAGTGCAAACAATGGCAGAATCGGCTCCGCTATTTAATAGCTCATCGAAGCTACTAAAGGCTTTCAAACCAAACTTTTCGCAAAATTCTGAAAGTCTATTCTTATCGGAATCATAAACACCAATTACATCACTAACACTCGAAGCTTCTTTATAATACCCCTCTGCATGAACATGCCAAAGGCCGCATATTACTGTTTTCATTAGAAATACACCGGCTCTCCTGTTTTGCTCGAAGTATAGATAGCCTCAAGAATCTGAGAAACAACAAGCGCCTGCTCGGGAGTTACAACAAGATCCTTATCATTAAGAATGCAATCAACCCAAGCGCGAGCCTCGGTTAATGCGGGAGTTACTGCAGCTCCGGAATAGAAAGCAACACCGCCAACAGATGTATCTACGTCAGTTTTAACCATTCTATCGAGTTCAACCTTATTTATAACAAGGTCTCCACCCTTAATATGCAATCCTGCTTTACTTCCGCAAAGATTACAACTACCTTCGCCGATAGGATCAGCAGTATTAAGAGCCCAGCTGGTTTCGAGCATGATTGTTGCTCCGTTTTTCATAACAATCATAGCGCAAGCAGCTTCTTCAAGAGGAGTTGTGCTAACGCCATTATCACCCCAGATATTTCCGGCTTCCGGATGCTCGATTTTTTTATGTGTTTTTCCGAGAACAATCTTCGGCTCATAGTTGTTCATAAGATAAAGGGTTAAATCGAGAGAATGAGTAGCTATATCAATGATAGGGCCGCCACCCTGCTCTTCTTCATTGAGGAAAACGCCCCAGTTAGGAGTTCCTCTTCTTCTTAAAGCATAGCAGTTAGCATAATAAATTTCGCCAAGCGCACCGCTTTCGATATAATCCTTAGCATATAAAGCCTGAGGCTTATGTCTATGCTGATAACCGATAGTAAGCTTTTTGCCTGTTTCTTTAGCGGCCTCAACCATACGCTTGGCATCTGCTGCAGTTTTTGCCATCGGCTTTTCGCACATAACATGTTTTCCTGCATGAAGCGAATCAACGGTTATGTCAGCATGCTCGCGATTTGGGGTTAAAACGTGAACAACATCGATGCTTTCATCCTTCAAAAGCTCTTTATAATCCACGTAAACCTTAGCATCCTCAACACCGTATTCCTTTGCGGCTTTAACTGCTCTTTCTTCAACGATATCGCAAAAAGCAACCATCTCAACCTCAGGAATTTCCTTCAATGAGGGCATATGCTTTCCGTTAGCGATACCTCCGCAACCAATAATTCCAACTCTTAATTTTTTCATTTTCTTTTTACTCCTTTCGAAAAACAATAAAAATTTGTTTTTTTCTAAAAAAAGTGTAGCATAATTTCTGAATTAATGCTATAATGAATAAACCTTAAAATATCAATTTTTTGTCATGGAGAAATTTATGAACGAATATTACGTTGAGCAAGATAATCAAACAATCCTTAAAATGGGGCTCGAATTCTGGCTTCAATATTTTGATTCTGTTAAAGGAATCGTTCCTCCTCATATTCATTCCGCTTTAGAGCTGCTTTACATAAACACAGGGCATTTCAGAGTTATTTCGGATGGAAATGAGTTCTTTTTGAATCCGGGAGATCTTGTGCTCTTTCGCCCTCACACGATTCATCAGGTGTATCCACTCGATAACCGCAAAAGTTCATACTATGTTATAAAATTAAAGCCTTCGTTTATTTTTGATATGTCATCAGCCGAAACAGGCGCCGGATATTTGCTTAATCTTTCCCTACGCTCTCCCGAATCAAAATATGTTTGGACTAAATCTGAATGCGAAGCCAATGGTATCAGCAAAATTATTTCCCGCTTGGAAAAAGAAAGTACGGAAAACACATATTGCTCAGACATTTCGATGAAAATTGCTGCAGCCGAGCTTATTTTAACTCTTTTAAGAGACACTCAAAACGATTCAGCAAAGTCCCTCGCTTATGATAAATCGCAT
>JAZORV010000266.1:0-1758 GCA_045656785.1 Acutalibacteraceae bacterium
TACGATTGAACTGCTTGCTTCTTTAATTCTGCGCTGTACTTCTTGTTCTTGTGCGTTATTCTTGGCATAAAATTAATCCCCTTAAAGTAGTCTTGAAAACTTTTTGTTTTTTCAAGTGTCTACTCTAAGGGGATTATATCACATTCAAACTGCGGTTTTTTCTTGCGTTTGTTCTATCACGCTCGAAAGCACCTGTCGAGCTTATTGACAAAATCGGTCAATTTTCGACATTACAAAGGAGGGCACCAAACGGAGCGTACTCTTAAGGATAAAATACCTTCCTTTTTATATTCTTTCTTCCGAAATTATTTCGCCTTGGCTATTTGTGAAAACGACCTTGATTCCATCCTCCGAGAAGATATATCCGCAGCCTGCAAATTCGCCGCCGTTATAGTGATTCCCGCCGATAACAACGTCGCAAGGCTGACCATAGGTATCGTATTCACAGCCCTTTCGCCAGACCTCGGTTGCATGGATATGGCCGCAAACGAAGGCATCGGGCTTGATATTTTCCCCGATAAGGCTCAGCCATTCTCTGTAAACCTCCTCCTCGATATCGAAGGGGGCTTCTATTTTATAGCTGAAGGGAACGTGGGATACAAGAAGCCTATGCTTTATGCTCTTTTTGGCAAACTTCTTTTCCTTTATAACCCTTTTCAAAAACTCGGTTTGGCGAAGCCTGAAGGAATGGCAGGCAACGGTATGGCCATATTCGGCGTGGTCATCCGTCTTATCCTCTCCGCAGTCCATAACGAGCCCCCAGATAGAGCCGATTTCGAAGGTATAATAGGTATTGCCGAGGTGATTCGGAGTGTATTCGGCGAATTTTTCGGCATAATTTCCGCGCAAATCGTGATTTCCGCGTGAGAAGACAGCGGGCTTCTCGCCCCCTAAAAGCTCGGAGCAGAGCTCGTAAATATTATCGAAGCGCTCGGGCTCTCCGCTATGGTCGAGAACGTCTCCGTTAAGGATAAGAAAATCGATATCCCCGAAGGCTTTTGCCGCCGCTATCGGGCCTTCAACCCTATTATGGGCATCCGAAATATGATAAGCGCGGGCGCCCGATTTCGGAACGGGGAAGAATTTATATTCTATCTCTATCAGATCCTCGGTTTCGGTGAAATAAGGCTTTCGCTCTATAATCGGGCGAATACAAACGGTATATTTTTTCGCCTTTTCCAAAGCTTTTTTTGGAACGCAAACTCTATGAACATCGCAAATCGAGCGCATAATTCCATTCGATTCATCGAAATAACATTCATCTCCGACTTTCAGGAAAAAAAGACATTCTCTTTCGCATTTAACCATTATCTGGTATTCATTTTCAACCGCGAAAACCGCAGGCGCAGTTTTTAGCATTTTCAAGCCCTCCAAAAATTAAACGAGGTTCTCTATAACGTCTGCCGCGCCGAGCATATAATCGGCATCGAAGCGCTCAAATTCGCCCGCATCAACGAGGGAAGCGAGGGTTGGATCAAGGGGGATTTTTGCAAGCAGCGGAACGCCCAATTCTGAAGCAACGGAGGTTGAATCGGCGTTGCCGAAAATTTTAAGCTCTTTTCCGCAATCGGGGCATTTGATATAGCTCATATTTTCAACGATTCCGATAACGGGAATCTGCATCAATTCCGCCATCTTATAAGCCTTCTTAACGATAAGCGAAACGAGCTCCTGCGGAGAGGTTACGATTTCGATTCCGTTTATGGGAAGGGATTGGAAAACGGTTAAGGGAACGTCGCCCGTTCCGGGAGGCATATC
>JAZORV010000267.1:0-2402 GCA_045656785.1 Acutalibacteraceae bacterium
AAATTATGAAAATATATAAAAGCGTAACTGAGCTTATCGGAAAAACTCCTATATTAGAGCTTCAAAATATCGAAAAGGAATTAGGGCTTAAGGCGAAAATTTTCGCAAAGCTCGAGCTTTTCAATCCCGCAGGCTCTCAGAAGGATAGAGTGGCGCTTAAGATGATAGAAAAAGCCGAAGCCGAAGGCAAGCTAAAAAAAGGCTCGGTTATAATTGAGCCCACAAGCGGAAACACTGGTCTCGGCCTTGCTTCTGCCGCCGCGGCAAAGGGATATAAAGCCATAATCGTTATGCCCGAAACCATGTCGGTTGAAAGAAGAATGCTGATGAAGGCTTATGGCGCAGAGCTTGTATTAACAGATGGCGCAAAAGGAATGAGCGGCGCAATAGAAAAAGCGGAGGAGCTTTCCCGCGAGATGCCTTTAAGCTTCATCCCTGACCAATTTAAAAACCCCGCAAATCGGGAAGCGCATAAGCTTTCAACCGCCCCCGAAATTTATGAGGATATGGATGGAAATATTGATTGTTTCGTTGCAGGCGTCGGAACGGGCGGAACGATAACGGGGGTTGGCGAATATTTAAAGGAAAAAAACGAAAATATAAAGATTATCGCGGTTGAGCCCGATGATTCGCCCATCCTTTCGGGCGGAAAGGCAGGACCTCACGGCATTCAGGGTATCGGCGCAGGCTTCATTCCGGAGGTTCTTAACACCGAGATATATGATGAAATAATAAGAGTTAAAACAGAGGACGCCTATCGTTGGGGCAAAGCTATGGCGCAAAAAGAGGGCGTGCTGGTCGGAATTTCCTCGGGCGCGGCGCTTTGCGGAGCTATCGAAATCGCCCAAAGACCCGAAAATAAGGGCAAAAATATTGTGGTTCTCCTCCCTGATACCGGAGAAAGATACCTCTCAACTCCAATGTTCGAAGATTAAAGCAAAATAAATTATGGGTGTAACTCATAGAATTTATCCTACCTTTCCTTTTTTAAAAGGGACGGACGTGTGTGGACTCATGGGTTCGAGTTTTGCAAAAATGGCATCGATAATACAATCAATATATAGCGGTTCTTGATATAAATTAACTATATAATGTGGTAAAAAATCGCAAATTTATTTTGCAAAAATTAGTTGATTTTTTGATGGAGTTATGATATAATTGATATACTTAGTTTTAGAATGCGGGAGAGTCCCTAAAAATCTGTTTTGTATTGAAAATTTCTCTAAAATCGGGGAAAATTAGATATAAAACGGAGGAACTCAAAATGAAAAAGAAAATTTTAACCGATTCAAAACTAATCAGCTTCAAAACTAAGCTTCTTGAGGATGAAAAAAGCCTCGCTACGCTCGAAAAATATATGCGCGATATTGCTAAATTTTTGAGGTTTTGCGATGGGAGGGCGCTCGATAAGGCGCTCGTTCTCGAATATAAGCGGACTTTGGCGGAAAGCTATGCCAAAAGAAGCGCAAATTCTATGCTTGCGGCGATAAATGCCCTGTTTCGCCATCTTGGATGGTTTGAGCTGTGCGTTAAGCAATTCAAGCTTCAAAAAGAGGCGTATTGCTCGGAAGAAAAAGAGCTGACCAGGGCGGAATATTCGGCTCTCGTAAATGCCGCAATGAGGAAGAATAACGAAAGGCTATCTCTTGTTATTCAAACGATATGCTCAACAG
The DNA here is from genome assembly GCA_045656785.1 of Acutalibacteraceae bacterium. Taxonomy (GTDB): domain Bacteria; phylum Bacillota; class Clostridia; order Oscillospirales; family Acutalibacteraceae; genus UMGS1532. Next base: position 1,674 of record JAZORV010000267.1, read on the forward strand.
GCATCAGAGTCGGAGAATTGGGCTTTATAACTGTTGAAGCCGCAAGGCGCGGAGAGGTATCCGTAACGCTGAAAGGCAAAACAAGAAAAATTTTTCTCGTTTCAGCTTTAAGAAAAAAACTTTTGAGCTTCGCAGAAGGCCGAGGAATAACCTCGGGAATTATATTTGCAACCAAAAGCGGAAAGCCGCTTGACAGAAGCAATATCTGGCGGGAAATGAAGGCGCTTTGTGAGAGCGCGGGCGTGAATCCCCAAAAGGTCTTTCCCCATAATCTGAGGCACCTTTTCGCAAGAACTTTTTACAGCATCGAAAAGGATATCGCAAAGCTTGCCGATATCTTAGGGCATTCAAATATTAATACAACTCGAATTTATGTTATCACTACCTGCGCCGAGCACCGCAGAAAGATGGAAAATATGCGGTTGATAATCTAAATAAAAAAGCCCTCGAAAAAAGAGTTTTTCGAAGACTACAACGTAATAAGTGTTATGTTGTTAGAGAAAACTGAAGCTAAGCAAGGCATTGACAATTGACTTGTTGATAAATTATATCATATCTATACATAGAAATCAAGAAATATTTTTCAATACAAAAAATTTTTAGAAAACTTAAAAAACAGCCTTTAGGTTTCCTTTAAAACGCTTTTAAAACTATAGCAAACGCACATTTTTAACGGGTTTACAACATAACACTTATTATGTTGTGTTTTTTGGAGCAGAAAGCTTCGCC
>JAZORV010000268.1:0-4374 GCA_045656785.1 Acutalibacteraceae bacterium
CTGCAGTTTTTATAACCTTAGCGTCAAACTGAGGGTGAAGAAGAGTATCTAAGTTTCTTGGATCTATCATAGCAACTGCCTGCTTCTTATCAATCATACCCTCATCAACGAGGTCGCAAGCAATCTTAAGAGCAGCCTTAGCTGTTCTCTTACCATTTCTGGTCTGGAGCATATAAAGCTTACCATTCTGAATGGTGAACTCCATATCCTGCATATCTCTATAGTGATCTTCGAGGATAGCGCAAACCTTATTGAACTCTGCGAAAGCCTCGGGGAACTTTTCAGCCATTTCAGCGATAGGCATTGGTGTACGAACGCCTGCAACAACGTCCTCACCCTGTGCGTTTACAAGGAACTCACCCATGAGGCCCTTTTCACCGGTAGCGGGGTCACGAGTAAATGCAACACCTGTACCGCAATCGTCGCCCATGTTACCGAAAGCCATCATCTGAACGTTAACAGCGGTACCCCAAGAATAAGGAATATCGTTGTCACGACGGTAAACGTTAGCGCGGGGGTTATCCCAAGAACGGAAAACAGCCTCAACTGCGCCCATGAGCTGCTCTTTAGGATCGGAGGGGAAGTCCTTACCGATCTTAGCTTTATATTCAGCCTTAAACTGACCTGCAAGGGTCTTAAGATCGTCAGCAGTAAGCTCAACGTCCTGAGTAACACCCTTTTCTTCCTTCATCTTGTCGATAAGCTCTTCAAAGTATTTCTTACCAACTTCCATAACAACGTCAGAATACATCTGAATGAATCTTCTGTAACAGTCCCAAGCCCAACGGGGGTTGCCGGATTTTGCAGCAAGTACTTCAACAACTTCTTCATTAAGACCGAGGTTGAGGATGGTATCCATCATACCGGGCATGGAAGCACGAGCGCCCGAACGAACGGAAACGAGGAGAGGATTCTCCTTATCACCGAATTTCATACCGGTGATGCCTTCCATTTTGTCGATGTGCTCCATAATCTGAGCCTGGATGTCGGCATTGATTTTTCTGCCGTCTTCATAATACTGTGTGCAAGCTTCGGTAGAAACTGTGAAACCCTGGGGAACAGGAAGACCGATTTTGGTCATTTCTGCGAGGTTAGCACCCTTACCGCCGAGAAGCTCACGCATGGTAGCGTCGCCCTCTGAGAAGAGGTAAACAAACTTGTGACTCATTTAGAATCAACCTCCTAAAAAATTTTTAACGTGGATTTTTATGCCGAATGTTTCGGCTAAAATACACTCAAGCGGCACCTACATAAATACCGCTTGCATGAGTATTCAATTTATTATACCAAAAAGATTCGTAAATTTCTATAGGTTTTTGAAAAAATTTTTGATAAATTATAAAAAGTTTTTTATATAAATATGTATAAATATACCAAAACTTGTGTTTTTTCGGGCAAAAGCGCAGATTTTGGGGCTTCTGCCCCCTCAAGGCTTGCTCTTTTTTTGGATGGCAAAAAAGCAGGGAGAACGCCTCCCTGCCGAAATTTTTAAAACTTATTCTTTTATTTTTTTGCAAGCAAAGGCAACGGCAGACAGAGACGCTAAAAGCAACCCTAAGCAAATGTAAATGCCGTTATCCTCCCCCGTTTGCGGAGATTTGAGGCTATTGTTTTTATCTTTAATTTCTTCCTTTATTTCTTCCTTTTCTTCCTCTTTTATTTCCTCTTGCTTTTCCCCAAAGTTTTCCTCGTACTCTTTGAGTTGTTCATCGCTCAATTCGATAGGACCCATAACCTCTCTTGCATCAGCTTTTATTTCCTTATAATTCGGGAAGAATTTATAAATGAGCTTCATATCCATAATAAAAATATCGGCATATATAAATATGCATTGCGCAATTTCAGGGTAGTTATACCATTCGTAGCTTTTTTTGTGGTTGATGTGAACGTCGTTTTTATAGAAAGCCTTAGCATTCTCCATATTCTTGTTCTCTTGATAGGCTTTTATCACAGCATCAGTGGTTAATAAAATATCAACCGCCTCCACAAAGCCCGCAAAATATGTGTTGATATAGTACTCATCATAATTTGGGAAGCCCGCCTTGATTATTTTTTCGGCTTCGTCCCTTTCCTGCTTGGTGGTATCATAATAGTAGGCAACATCTACGTCCGGGCCCAAAAGATCGGTGAGCTTTTCAAAACCCGAATATAAAAGAGAAATATCGGTTTTATCGAAGCCATCTATCATCTCGTCGAGGGCGGCGGAAATTTCTCCGAATCTCTCGCTCGGTTGAGAGGAGGATATTTCCGATGAGCTCGAATCATCGAGGGTTTCGGCAGAAGCTATCGGCAAGATTCCGAAAACGGAAATAACGATTAAAAACGCTATCATCGCTGAAACTAATTTTTTCATAAAGTTACCTCCTTTTTTTCTAGTATTATTATATAATAGTTTTTAAGTTTTGTCAAGGAAACAGTCAATTTCGCAGAATCCCAACTCTTTTGAAAACGCCCAAGCGAAGCACAATTCCGTGCCTCCTCCTGACGGGGTTATTCCTCTATTATCTTAATTTCGCGATTGTAGGGCGAGTGGCACTCGCCCGCTCTCGGGTTGAGATTAATTTTCTAATCATAGCTCAATACCGAATGAAAGAAGATATCCCTATTTCTTTTAACATTAGAAAACATAAAAACTGCCTATCTGAAGATAGACAGTTTTGTTTTTTAAACGATATTAGTCGAGAACGTAGATTTCAACGTTTCTTCTTCCGAAGTTAATAGCCTCGGAATAGGTGTTAACGTAAAGGTCGGCGATTGTATTGCCCCAATAGATAAATCCGCCAGTATCAGCAGCAACCGCGTAGCCATAGATATAATCGCCATCATCGGTTCTGATATACATTTTGGTTCCGTAAGGGATGATAGAGGGGTCAACAGCGATATAGCCGGGTTTAACCGAAACGCCCGTTGAGCAGGTAGTTCCCGAGCAATATGCCGAGGCAACGCCTGTTATAACCTTCTTATATTTCGTGGGGACTCCGTTTTCATCAAGCATAATCTTGCGGTCACACTTAAGCTCGCTGACCCATTCGCTCTTATTTGCAGGAGCGCTCTTTGCGCCGTATTCGATTTTTTCGTTGATGGTTTTCGCGATAACCTCGCGTTTTTCCTCGTGGCTAACCTCGACACCGTTTACGAAGGTTCTGACAGATTCAACCTTAGTTGTTCCGTTCTGTCCCTTTTGGGTCTTGTTAGACGTTCCCACTTTAAGGTCGAAATTCGCCTTTTTCTGGGTCTTATACTGAATAGTTTCGATATGGGTCTCGGTCAAAACGTCAATATTCGTAAAAGAAATTGAAATATTTTCCGAAAGTCGGGTTTCTGCGGAAGGGGAAACAACGTCATGCTCATCGAGGGTATATCCGAGGGCTGAAATTGCATCCTTAACCGTTCCCGAAGTCATTTCAAGCTCGTGGCATTCTCCGTAGGCCTCAACGAAGACCTTGAATGCGCGCTCGATTTTAATGGTGTTTTCCGTAACAGTAACACTATCGCCATCCTTAACGGTTATATCAGCATCATTAAGGATATTGTGCGTACCGCGAGCAAAGGTATAAATCGTGTTGCTGAAGCCTGCGCCATCGTCGATTTTAACAGCCTTAACAAACTGAGTCGGATAAGCTGCGAGAACTACAACGGCTGCAACAAGCACAGAAAGAAGCTTCGCGTTGTGGCGGAAAAACTTTTTGATGTCGTTTTTGCTAAATTTAATCATAAATCTCCTGTTCCGGCAACGAGGGGTTAAGAAGAGTTGCCTTCCCTTGGCGCGGATAATGATCGTACCGCGCGCTGCTCTTGATTTTTATTCGGCAGAGCAGATTGCCGATATTTTGCCCGATATACATATATATAATATATATAGCGCCGAAATACGCCGACGGGCGTCAATTAATTTAGGTGCGCTTTCCTCAAGCGCCTTTAGGATTATAACGGCTCGAAGCCCAATAGTCAACACCTATTTTCCAATTTTTTCTTAGCATTTCTCACAAAATTTATGTCCGTTTTTGCGACAAAAGAGGTTACAAGCCTGTAATATTTAGGGCTAAACTTGTAATTTTCTTGTAACGGTTTGTGCAATATTACCACAGAAAGTGAAGATTATTAACATTTTAGCCCCTTGAAATATCGGTTTGCACAAAAACGGAATATATTGTGTTTTATGAATTTACTAACCACAATATATAGTGTTGGCGAATTTTGGGTAATTTTTCTCCTAAAACCTGCTTTTTTAGTATTTTGGCAAAAATGGCGAAATATATACATAATTTTTTATGTTTTTAGAGTTAAAATATGCAAAATAACAATATCGAACGGCTCAAAAAAGGGTCAAAAATCAAAAATCGGCTTTTTTGGGGTTAAAAAAGGGGGGAAAAA
>JAZORV010000269.1:0-1743 GCA_045656785.1 Acutalibacteraceae bacterium
CCATTGCCCCGAATGTGGCAGAGAAATCAAAAAGCAGACTGTTGACCAAATGGTCGATAGAGTTATGGAGCTGGACGTCGGCGCTAAAATTCAGGTGCTTTCTCCGATAGTTAAAGGCAGAAAGGGCGAGCATCAAAAGGAATTTGAAAGGGCGAGAAAAAGTGGATTTGCGAGGGTTCGCGCGGACGGGAACGTTTATGATTTAACCGAAGAAATCAAGCTCGAAAAAAATAAAAAGCATAATATCGAAATAATTGTTGACCGCCTCGTTATAAAGGATGAAATCAAAGGAAGGCTTGCTGATTCCTTGGAAACCGCTTCAAAGCTTTCGGGCGGAATGATAATAATTGACGTTATCGGCGGCGAGGAGATAGAGTTTTCGGAAAGCTACGCTTGCCCGGAGCATGGCTGCAGCATGCCGGAGCTCGAGCCGAATATGTTTTCTTTTAATAACCCCTTCGGCGCTTGTGAAACCTGTTCGGGAATTGGCGTTTATATGAAGGTTGACCCGCGCTTAATTCTGCCTGACGAGAATCTTTCTTTAAGCGAAGGCGCAATCAAGGCAAGCGGTTGGGCGGGAAAAGCAAGCTGGAACTATCCGCAGGCTTCCTTCGCTATGATGTATTATGAGGGGCTCGGAAAGAAATTCGGCTTTGATATTACGACCCCATTTAAGGATATTCCCCCCGAGGGTAAACATGCCATTTTGTATGGAACGGGCGATGAAAAAATTAAGTTCACGAGAAAAAGTGATTGGGGCGGCGGAAATTATACCGCCACCTTTGAAGGCGTTATTCCTAATCTCGAAAGAAGGCATAGGGAAACTACTTCCGATAGCGCTCGCGCGGAAATTGAAACCTCAATGACCGCTTGCGATTGTCCCGCTTGCTCAGGCAACCGCCTTAATCCCCGCTCGCTTACAGTTACTGTTGGGGATAAGAATATAATCGAGTTATCAAAGCTTTCTATTACTGAAGCTATCGAATATATAGGAAAATTAAAGTTTTCAAAGCGCGATGAGATGATAGCAAAGCCTATTTTAAAAGAGGTTAATTCAAGGCTTGAGTTTTTGAGAAGCGTTGGGCTTGAATACCTTTCGCTCTATCGCTCTTCGGGAACTCTATCGGGAGGCGAGAGCCAGAGAATAAGGCTCGCAACCCAGATAGGCTCTTCCTTAATGGGAGTTTTATACATCCTCGATGAGCCGAGCATAGGGCTTCATCAAAGGGATAACGAAAAGCTCCTCAAAACCCTCGAAAGGCTCCGCGACCTTGGAAACACTCTTATTGTTGTTGAGCATGATGAGGATACAATGCGCGCGGCAGATTATATCGTCGATATAGGGCCGGGAGCAGGCGTCCATGGCGGAGAAATCGTTGCCGCGGGAACGCCGAAAGAAATTATGAATACCGAGGGCTCTATTACGGGAGATTACCTCGCGGGCAGAAGAAAAATAGCTGTTCCCGAAACGAGAAGAAAGGGAAATGGCAAGAAAATAACCATTGTTGGCGCTAAAGAAAACAACCTCAAAAATCTGAAGGTTGATATTCCGCTCGGAAAGTTTGTCTGCGTAACAGGTGTTTCGGGCTCGGGAAAATCCAGCCTCATAAACGAGGTTTTATATAAGAGATTGGCGCATGAATTAAACAATGCTCAGGCCATCTGGGGCGAGCATAAGGAGATTTTAGGCCTCGAAAATCTTGATAAGGTTATTAATATTGACCAATCTCCAATAGGCAGAAC
>JAZORV010000270.1:0-1732 GCA_045656785.1 Acutalibacteraceae bacterium
GTGGCAAAGTTTTTCGTGCCGTCTATGCTCCATATATGAACATGGTGAACATTTTGAACACCATCGATTTTCAATATATGCTCTTTTAACTCGTTAATATCAATATCGTGCGGAACCTTATCTAAAAACAAATCAAGAATTTCCTTGAAGTTCTTAAATGAATTTACAAAAATAAATACTGCAACGCCAATAGACATAATCGGGTCAATAATTGAAATATCAGTAAAACGCATAACTATTGCTCCAATTAGAACAACGACCCAGCCTAACACATCCTCAAGCATATGAAGATTGACGGCTTTTTCGTTTAGTGAATCACCTTCCCTGGTAAACCAGGCAGCGCAGAAATTCACGAGAACGCCTATTAAAGCTAAAAATATCATTCCGTTATAATTAATTTTGACAGGAATTATTATTCTGTTTATTGAGTTAATAATCACCATTATAGAGCCGAGCAAAAGAATAAGCGTTGTTATAACACTTCCAATAACAGAATACCTCGCATAACCATACGTATAAGTATCATCAGGCTGTTTTTTACTTTTTCGCTCTAAAAAATATGAAAGTCCAATAGTTGTCGCGTCGCCAATATCATGAACTGCATCGGAAAAGATAGCAACACTTCCTGTAATAGCGCCGCCGATAAATTCAAATATAGAAAACGAAAAATTTAAAATAAAAGCGATTAGTATTTTTTTGTCTGACTTCATTCAGTATCTCCTTGTTCAACAGTTTCCAAAAGAAAACTAACCGGGCGAAAACCATCGTTACAAGATATCATTGCAGATTTTTTATTTTTCATCCAACCATCATAAATATCTTCGCCACCACAAGCAAGCGTTAAAACGAACGGAGAAATGCTTTCCCAAGCACTATCGCAAAAACCATCGGGTTTAATATAGTTTTCACATAAGAAAACCTGACCTTCTTCGATATCGCAAGCATGCTTAATTGGGTTTTCGTATTTTTCGATTAAATCATCATATCTCGCTTTTCTGATAGCGGTAATTTTAACTTTGAGCATATTATTTCCTCTTTTTAATGATAGGTAAGGTTAGTTCATAGCTTTCGGATATCATCTGCTTAATTTCGTTTTCAGGAACACTTCCGTCAAGAATAATCGAACTCCAATGCTCTTTATTCATATGATATGCAGGAATAACCGACGCAAAGGCGCTTCTATAAAAATAAGCAGCTTCCGGAATCAACTTAACATTAATCCAGATTCGGCCTTGCCTTTCATAAATCGTTGCAAAAGATTTTCTGTTTTCTTTATGGCGCATCAAATTCCAATTATCATCGCGAAACGGATGGTCCTCAAAAGCGTTATTAAAGGTTAAGCAAAAATCAACAGCTTCTTTTCGGGTTTCCATTTTATCACCTTTTAGCGATAGAATCTATGAGTTTTAGCTCTTCATCGGAAAATCTTGTATTTTTTAACATTCCAATATTATCAAGAATCTGGTTAGGATTAGATGCACCAACCAAAACACTTGTAACACCTTTTGCCTTATAAACCCATGCAAGCGCCATTTGAGCGAGAGTTTGTCCTCTCGAAAGCGCAAGCTCGTTTAGATCTTTAATTTTCGATAAAGTTTCCTCTGTAAGATTTTCTGCTTTTAAGAATCTTCCATCTGTCATAATTCGGCTATCGTTCGGGATCCCTTTAAGATATCTATTAGTTAACATTCCTTGCTCTAATGGGCTAAAAATTATTAAACCTTTTTTCTCT
>JAZORV010000271.1:0-1411 GCA_045656785.1 Acutalibacteraceae bacterium
TACTCGTCAATCCACAAAGGATTGACTGCGTGTTTGCTTAAGCCATAATCATCGCGAAGGCTCTTGTAAAAGCCGCCACGGAATAATTACCTATTATAATAATAACAGAAATCGAGAAATCTGTAAAGCCCAAATTTGTGGAAAATAAAAGCTTTGAGATTTAACGTATTACGTAACGGCGAAAAGGTATTAAAGTCAGAGAAGGTCAGATTTGTTTACAAATTATTCACAAATTAACTATTGACATTTAACAATATCGGGGGTATACTATAATCAAAGGTTAGCACTCGAAGCTCGAGAGTGCTAACAAACGATTAGCAGAGGAGGAAATAGAATGGAGCTTACGCCGAGAAAACGCGCAATCCTCTCCGCGATTATTGATAGCTATATTTCTAGCGGAGAGCCTATCGGTTCGAAAGCGCTTTGCGATATGCTCGATTTTGCAGTTTCCTCCGCAACGCTGAGAAACGAGATGAGCGACCTTTGCTCAATGGGGCTATTAAGCCAGCCGCATACTTCTGCCGGCAGAATCCCGACCAATTCAGGATATCGGCTTTATGTTGATGGGCTCATGGGTGCAAGGAGCGTTGCTCCCGAAATCAGGCTCGCGATAGATTCAATGCTTGAAACTGTCTCCCATGCTCCCGAGCAGATGCCCGAGCTTGCATGCGAGATTCTTGCCGACCTTACGGGTCTTCCCGCTTTCACCGTTACGCTCGCTAATCCGCAGGCTAAAATCAAGAGAGTTCGCCTTATTCCGATGGGAAGAAAAACCGCGCTTATGGTTATCATCTCAACCGATGGCGCAACCAAAAGCCGCATAGTTCTCAGCGATTGCAACGTTGATGAATCCCTCTTAACCCTTTTCAGCAATATATGTAAAGTCTGCATAATCGGGCACCGCCTCGAAGAATTCAGCACCGCCTATTTGCAAACGATTGTTGCGCGGTCGGGCAATTTTGGGCTTTCCATCACCCCGCTTCTTTCAACTATGTTCGATATGATAGGAGAGATGAGCGATCCGAAGCTTAAATTCGAGGGCGAAACCAACATTCTGTCCGGCTATGGTGATGCAGATGCCTCGCGGCTCGGAGAGCTTATTAAAAATAAGGACGCGATAATTTCCTTAACTGCGAAAATGCAGGCGCCCGTTGCCGTTATCTTTGGAGACGATTATGGGCATGGAATTTCAGACGATGGAACCTCGATGGTTTTAGCAAAGTTCAAAACGGGCGATAAGGAGCTCGGCAGAATCGGAGTTCTGGGTCCAACAAGAATGGCTTATGAACAGCTCATTCCAAGCATTGAATATTTTGCAGAACGCCTTGGAACACTTATGACAAAGGCGCTTCGCGATATGGAGGATTAAAATGGCAAAAGAAAAGAACACTAAACCCGAAGAAGAATTAGA
>JAZORV010000272.1:0-4040 GCA_045656785.1 Acutalibacteraceae bacterium
AAAGCGTTACCTCGGAACTTTCGGAAACCACTTCTCTACTATCGGTCTTGTAGGTATGAACGAAGCAGGCCTTAATGCACGCTGGATCAATGCAGATATGACTGCAGCGAAGACACAGGAGTTCACAAAGCGTGTACTCAACCACATGAGAGAGAGACTTTCCGATTATCAGGAGCAGTACGGTGACCTTTACAACCTTGAGGCAACTCCTGCAGAGTCTACTGCTTTCAGATTTGCAAAGCACGATCTTAAGCACCATCCTGACATCATCACAGCAGGCAAGGGCGGCGAGGCTCCTTACTACACGAACAGCTCACACCTTCCTGTTGGATACACAGCTGACATTTTCGAGGCTCTTGACATTCAGGATGAGCTCCAGACACTTTACACGTCAGGCACAGTATTCCACGGCTTCCTTGGTGAGAAGCTCCCCAGCTGGAAGTCTGCTGCAAATCTCGTAAGAAAGATTGCAGAAAATTACAAGCTTCCTTACTACACCTTGTCACCTACGTACTCAGTATGTAAGACTCACGGCTACATTGCAGGCGAGGAATATACTTGCCCCGAGTGCGGTGCTACCACAGAGGTTTACAGCCGAATCACAGGTTACTATCGCCCCGTTAAAAACTGGAACGATGGTAAATCTCAGGAATATAAAGAGAGAAAGCAGTATGTTATTGAGACCTCCGTTCTTACTCACGAAGGCCCCAAGACTGCTGAAGAATGCGAATGCGAATCAAGCAGCGTAGCTCTTGGCGATGGAATTTATCTCTTCGCTTCAAGAACCTGCCCCAACTGCAAAATCGCCGAAACTCTCCTCGGAAAAGCTGATATAGAATACAACAAGGTTATTGCTGAAGAAAACATCGCTTTAACCGAGTCTCTCGGAATCAGACAAGCTCCGACGCTCGTTGTAGTTACCGGCGGAAACGTTGAGAAATTCGTTTCCGTTCCCAACATCAAACAGTTTATTCAAGCACAGGCATAAAACAAAAAAGGGGCGGTTTCCCGAAAGAGCCGCCCCTTAAATTTTGATTTTGAGGTTGAAAAATATGTATGATATAGTTATAATCGGCGCAGGTCCTGCAGGGCTTACAGCCGCAATATATGCAAGGCGCGCAAACAAAAGCGTTTTACTTCTCGATAAAGCAACCTTTGGCGGCCAGATAACCTATTCACCCAAGGTTGAAAACTATCCCGGCTTCGAATCCATCAGCGGCTCCGAGCTTGCAGATAAGATGGTGGCACAAGCACTTGAGCTTGGTGCGGACGTTGAGATTGAAGAAGCCACCGAAATTATCGATGGCGATATTAAGGCCGTTAAAACAGCAGACGGCAATACATACGAAGGCAAAACAGTTATTATTGCAAGCGGAGCTAAGCATCGTCATTTAGGCCTTCCTAATGAGGAAAAATTCATCGGTGAGGGCATCTCCTTCTGCGCGGTTTGCGACGGCGCATTTTATTCCAACAAAACAGTTGCTCTCATTGGCGGCGGAAACTCGGCGCTTCAAGAGGCTATCCTCCTCTCCGAAACCTCTAAAAAGGTTTACGTTGTTCAAAACCTTGATTTCTTAACGGGCGAGCCTAAACTTCAGGAAATCCTCGCTAAAAGAGGAAACGTTGAGATTATTACAGGCGCCATCGTTTCAGAGATTCCCGATGGAGATGAGCTCAAAAGCATCGTAATTGAGTTTACCAAAGACGGCTCCAAAAAGACCCTCGATATTGATGGAATGTTCATTGCTATCGGTCTTGTTCCCGAAAACGAAGCCTTCAAAAACGTTGCAGACCTTGACGCGGTCGGCTATATCGATTCGGATGAAGCCTGCTTCACTAAAACTCCCGGTATCTTCACCGCAGGCGATTGCCGAAAGAAGGCTGTTCGCCAGGTTGCCACCGCTTGCGCAGATGGTGCAGTTGCCGCTATCAACGCTTGCAGATATCTCGACAATTAAAAGCTTTTTCAAAAGACATATAGGCGCTGTACCGCAAAGGATACAACGCCTATTATTTTTTATTTTTCACAAAATTCATTCCGTCAAACCATATAAACGCGCGAGGCTTTAAATCCTTTTCAAGCTTTTTATATAGTTCTGCGGCGAAACACCGGTTATTTTTTTGAAGGTTTTGCTGAAATGGTAGATATCAGAAAAATGGAGCTCCTCTGCGATTTCAGACATAGAATGTACATCAAGCAGCAGCAACTGTTTGGCTTTTTCGATGCGATGCTTCTGCCTGAATTCTATAGGATTTTCACCGCTATATTCTCTGAACAACTTTCTGAAATACCCTTCGCTGACACCGCAAATTTTCGCAATTTCATTAAGACTTTTATTCGAATTGCTTTCCATAAGCTCAATGCCCTCACGTATGTATTTGAACTTATGACTGGCAACTCTTTTTCTTTGCTTTTGAGAAGCGAGGGCTAAAATCTGATATATAACAGCTGTTATCATAGGTACGCAAACTATGTTCTTTCCAAATTCCTCTGCCGCTGTATCTATTGACATAGCCAAGGACAAACTAACGTCTTTTATACAAATATGAGGAGATAACGTTGGAGTTATCTCGCGGCCTAAAGTATCTTTTAACTGAAAATGGAATACAATGGTATCATCTTGATTTTGGGCGGTATCGAAAAATTCCACAACGTATTCAATGCTTTTTGACATATAAGCAATTTGATTTTTTTCTATATTTATGATTCGACCATCTTTGCAGGTAATCTTTCCACTGCAGTTTTTAAACCAAAGCAAGGTGTGAGATGGTTTGGGTTTTCCTATACAGGAGTATATATTGTTGCGACCGAACCAGTTTTGACCTTTTGCGAACGGTTCGGTTATTACAAATTCAAAATTATAAAGTTCTTCTAAAGGAATAATTTTCATTGCGACAGCTCCTTTCCTTTTCTAATTTACAGTATAACACACATTTTCGAAAAATGAAACGTTTTTTACAAATTTTGTTTTGATTATGACATTTATTGTTATATCAACAATTGGTATAATTTATGTAAATAGATAAGGGGGATATTATGTTTGACTATAAAATAAAAATTGGTTTAGTTGCTATGAGAAGGAATACCACAGACAGACCGAAAGGCACATTTCTTACATGGTATTCAGCCGAGCAACGCGGAAAAAAGTTTGTTAATTACATTGAAGAGAATTTCACAAACGACAAAGTAACCTTCGTTGATAACAAGGGCCTCGGAATTAAAGATCTTGTTTTTGATGATGCTTCGGCAAAAGAGGTTATTGAACGCTTTAAAAACGAAAAAGTTGATGCGGTTATGATTATTAACTGCAATTTCGGAAATGAAGAGGCTGCAGCTGATATTGCAGAAGCTCTCGGAAAGCCTGTTCTTTTATGGGCGCCTTTGGATGATGAATATTATGTTGACGGCATGAGACCCACCGATTCTCAATGCGGCTTGTTCGGCGTTTCCCGCCAGATGCAGAGATATCATATTCCGTTTTCACATCTACCTTGTTGCAGAGTTGAAAGCGATGAATTTAAAGAGGGCTTTGAAAGCTTTATAAGAGTTGCTTGCATGGTAAAAAACTTCAAAGGAATGCGCATCGGTCAGGTTGGAGCCCGACCCGCTCCCTTCTTCTCTGTTATATGGAATGAAGGAGAATTGATGGAAAAATTCGGAGTTCGCATAGTTCCTATCAATTTTGCAATTATCGAACAGAGAATGAAAACTGCCGAAACTGATTATGCTGAGGAAATTGCCGAATATGAGCAGTATTTTCTCCAAAACTATGATTTGGACGATTTAACACCGCAATATATAAAGCCGATGGCAACAATGACGGCAATGTATAAGCATCTATTTGATGAATTTAATCTTGATGTTATTTCTGCCGAATGTTGGACTGCAACCCCCGTTATGTTTAATGGTTTGGCGCCTTGTGCGGTTTATGGATTATTAAACGAAATGGGATATATGATTTCCTGCGAGAGTGATATTCATTGCGCGATGACAATGGCTCTCTTAAAATGCGCAACCTTGGGCGAGGGCAAACCGCTGT
>JAZORV010000273.1:0-1434 GCA_045656785.1 Acutalibacteraceae bacterium
CATCTCGGATCTGTCTTTTAAATTTAAACATTATTTAGAAAACATAAGCTTGATAACTCTTTCGCTTGCTTTTCCATCATCTAAATAGGTGTAGGTATCGTTGAATTTTTTATATTTTTCATCGTATACCCATTCGCGGGAAATTCGCTTGATCTCTTCAACGACTTCCTCTTCGGTTTTGAGGATATTGCCGGGCAGCTCCTCAAGGTCGATATAAAAGCCTCTGATATCATCGCGATAGGCTTCGAGGTCATACATATAGAACAAAATCGGGCGCTTTAAGTTGGAATAATCGAAGAATACGCTCGAATAATCCGTTATAAGCATATCCGAAATAACGTAAAGCTCGTTTATATCGTCATATTTCGAAACGTTATATATAAAGCCTTCGTATTTTTCGAAATTAAAGCTGTTTGAAACAAAATAATGCGCGCGGAAAAGAATTATATAATCATCCTGAAGCTCTTTTTGAAGCTTATCGAAATCGACCTCGGATTTATAAGTATATCCCTTGCCGGCAACATGCTGATTGTCTCGCCAGGTTGGGGCATACAAGATAATCTTTTTGTTTACGTTTTCAATGCCGAGCTTTACCTTGATTCTCTGAACGTCTTCCTCGGTGTAGTTATACATAAAGTCGTTTCTCGGGTAGCCACATTCGAAAACTGCATTTTCTTTTCCAAATGCCTTAAGATTGAAGCTGGAAACAAACTTCTCGGTTGAGAAAGCAGAGGGAGAAACCATTGCTGAAAGCTTTTTGGCTTCTATACGATATTTATTTTTCATATCGTTCACGCTATTTATCGCGTTATTGAGCTTATCGAGGTCAAAGCCTAAGCGCTTAAGAGGAGTTCCATGCCAGCACTGGAGATAGAAATGCTTATCGTTGGGATAGATATATTCTTTTAACCTATGGTTCGTTATCCAATATTTTGCGCTATGCAAGGCTTTTTCATATTTTTTGGAGCATATTTTAACAACAGTTGTATTGGGATATTCCTTTAAAAAGGCATATTTTTTAGGCTTCTTAAAAGCCCAAATAAATTTACAGTCCTTAAATTCCGGATTGGAAAGCAGATAAAGATATAATGCTTTAGGATTATCAGCGAAGCTTTTGCCCTGAAAGGTTGAAAAAACAAAGGTTTTTTCATCTGTTTCGATGCCTATGCCTCTCCAATTGAATTTTATTCTATGGTATAGATCATAAGCCAATCTATATAATTTTCTGGAAACCACATTTTTTTGAGAGCTTCGCTTGGCAAACGAAAAAAACTTTTTCTTTCTTTTTTTGATAAATTTCTTGAACTTTCGCATAATTATCCCTTTCAAAAAAATATATATAATTGAATTAATTTTGTAATAAATATTTCAACATTGTAATTTTACCACATATTTTTAGAAAAAGCAACACTTATTAACAAAAAAGCGGACGAA
>JAZORV010000274.1:0-2348 GCA_045656785.1 Acutalibacteraceae bacterium
AGAATAATTTTAGTTTTATTATGACATTATACCACGAAAAACTGCTTTATTCAATATTTTTATTCTTTTTTTACATATATTTTAATAAAATTTATAAAAAGCATTGCAATATTCATAAAATTGTTATAAAATAATGTATAAATGTATATTTATAAAAAGTAGGTGCATTTTATGAAAAGAAATCAGGAAAGAGAGCAGGCGTTTGCTCTGATATTTGAAAAGACTTTCAGAAACGACTCTATTGAAGAAATTCTCGAGGATGCCATAAGCGCTGAGGCATATACTCAGAGTGATTATACAGAGAGATGCTTTAAGGGCGTATTTGATAAAATAGATGAGCTTGATGCTTTAATAAGTGATAATCTTACAGGATGGAAAATTGAAAGAATTTCAAAGGTTGCGCTTTGTATTTTAAGGCTTGCAATTTTTGAGATGAATTTTGTCGAAGAAGTTCCTGTGGGTGTTGCTATCAACGAAGCGGTAGAGCTCGCTAAGAAATATACGACAAGCGATGATGCTTCCTTTATAAATGGTGTTCTCGGAAGCATTTCGAGGGCTTAGCATGTCTTTCTTTTTAGGAATTGATACAAGTAATTATACAACCTCTGCCGCTTTATTAAATACAGAAACAGGAGCGGTTGTTAATTCAAAAAGATTGCTTCCTGTGGCCTTGGGGCAAAAAGGTTTAAGGCAATCGGATGCTCTTTTTTTGCATACTAAAGCATTGCCTGATATTTTACTTAGCGCTTTGAATCGAGCGCCTGATGTTTCCGCTATTGGAGTTTCTGATAGACCGAGGGATTTGGAAGGCAGCTATATGCCTTGCTTTTTGGCGGGCGTTTCTGCGGCGTCTTCTGCTGCTTTAACGAAGAACATTCCGCTTCATCGATTTTCACATCAAAGAGGCCATATTGCAGCGGCAGTTTTTTCTTCCAAAAAATATGATCTTCTGAAAAAGCCTTTTTTAGCTTTTCATGTTTCTGGCGGAACTACCGATGCTATATTGGTAAAGCCTGATGATGAACTTGTTATTCGTTGTGAAACTGTGGCAACAACTCTCGATCTAAATGCAGGGCAGATTATTGATCGAGTCGGAGTTATGCTTGGGCTTTCATTTCCTGCCGGAGCGGAGCTTGAGAAGATTGCTCTAAAAGGAGCTTCGCCTAAAAAGATAAAACCTGTTTTAAAGGGGACTGATTGCTGCTTTTCGGGCGTTGAAAATCAATGCAAAAAAATGCTTCAAAGTGGAGAAACGAAGAACAATATTGCAAGATACGCAATAGATTTTATTCTTGAAACAATTTCTATTATGGCTTATGAAGTGCTCGATAAATTTGGTGACTTGCCGATTGTGTTTGCAGGAGGAGTAATGTCTGATTCAATCATTAGAGAGGCCTTGGAAAAAAGATTTGATTGCTTTTTTGCAGAGCCGCAGTATTCTTGTGATAATGCGGTCGGTATAGCAGTTTTAACAGCTATTAAAGAAGGATATTTATTATGAATGCATCGGTTTTGTCCGTTACACAATTAAATAAATATATTAAATCCATCTTCGATGGCGATTCTAATCTTTCGAATTGTTTTGTTGAGGGTGAAATTTCTAATTTCAAAAATCATTATTCAAGCGGACATTTCTATTTTTCAATAAAAGACGATAACTCTGTTGTAAAATGCGTTATGTTTAATAGAGCTGCATCAAGGGTAAAGTTTAGGCCATCAGATGGTATGCAGGTTATTCTTCGAGGGAGCGTTTCTCTGTATGAGAGAGATGGTCAATATCAGATATACGTCGAGGATATGCAGCCCTTGGGCGTTGGAGCACTTGCTATTCGATACGAACAGCTTAAAGAAAAACTCGAAAAAGAAGGCTTATTTGCTCGCGATACCAAGCGTCTGCTTCCTGATGATATAAAAAGAATTGCAGTTGTTACTGCCGAAACAGGAGCAGCTATTCAGGATATCTTATCTATTGCAAACAGACGAAACCCAGCGGTTGAAATGATTGTTTGTCCTGTTATTGTTCAGGGTGAAAATGCTGCTGAGAGCATGGTTCAAATGCTTGATAAAATTTACGAAACTGTGGGAATAGATGTTATCATCATCGGTAGAGGCGGCGGCTCTTTTGAAGATCTTTTCTGCTTTAACGATGAAGAGCTTTTAAGAAAAATTTATGAATCTCCGATTCCGGTTATATCTGCAGTTGGTCATGAAACTGATTTCACTTTATGCGATTTCGTTGCTGATATTAGAGCTGCAACACCTTCTGCTGCCGCTGAGCTTGCTGTTAAATCGGTTGTTGAGCTTAAAGGCAGAGCTTTATATTTAAAAGAAAGAATGATTGAATTAGC
>JAZORV010000275.1:0-3306 GCA_045656785.1 Acutalibacteraceae bacterium
GATATATTTTAAACCTTTATTCTTCTTTTTAGCTTCTTGTAAACTCATAATCATCTTCCTTTCGTTTTGATGCGAGGAGATATTCCGGAGGATATTTTCATAGGTGTCCTTTTTTATAAGCTGTTCGGTGGCGGAGCATAAATTTTCTTCGATTTTTCTCATTCCTTATTCCTCCTCTACCGATTTTTCGAGCTTTTTGATAGCTCTATGATATTTCGATAAAACTGTTGAGAGCTTGAGCCCTAAAAGGTCGGCTATTTCTCTGTTTTTAAAGCCGGCTGCGGCATGAAGCATAACGATTTCTCTTTCTTCATCATCCAAAACCGCGAGCATCGCCTTGATGGCCTCTCTTTGCTCGAGATTTGCTATATCGTCGATAGCCCTCTCGTTTTCGATGATGAATTCTTCTGCCAAGGGCTCTTTTGCATTTTTTCTGAGTTTTCCTAAGGCGAAGTTTTTGGTGATGGAAAGAATCCATGCCATTGGCTTGCCTTGAGGAAGGTAGCCTACAGCGTTTTCATGAACTGCTATAAAGGTATCCTGCAAAACATCTTGGGCATCGTGCGTATTTTTTACTATTGAAAGGGCGAAGCCATAAACGCTCGAATGAGCGGCTTCATATAGAGCGTGAAACGCATCCATATCTCCTTTTCCGATTTTTAATATCAGGCCATCGGTTACTGTCGACCGCAACCTTTCGGCGGTGGATTCAAAAGCGGCTAAGATAAACATAATTTTTTGTCCCTTTCGTTATATTAATGATTTAAAAGCCAAAATTATTGCAAGAATTAAAAAAATTTTTTCTTAAATTATTTTATCACAATATATGAGCTCTTGCAATAAAAAAATCAAGGAGCTGAAACATTGAATTTTTATTAATATAAATGGGGATAAATCAAGCTTATTTTTCTTGACAAAGCGTAGATATCGGGTATAATTATTAATAGAAAAAATTATATAAATGAAGGCGAAAACGATGGGAAAATTCAGCGGATATTTAATTGTTTCGGATATTGACGGAACCCTTTTTAACAGCTCTTATATTTGCCCTGAGGAAAATTTAAAGGCGATAGAATATTTTAAATCCGAGGGTGGCCTTTTCACCCTCGCTTCGGGCAGAAGTCTTTATAACGTTTCGGTTGTCGGAGAGGGGCTTTGCAATACCGAGCTTATCGGCTTCAACGGCTCTGCCATAGGGAAATATAGAGATGTCAGGCTTGGATTTCGTATGCCCGAGGGCTTTCGCGAGGATTTGGCGCTCTTAAAAGAAAAGCTCCCCTTTGCAGATATGAAATTTTTAACCCCTGAAGGCACCTTCGTTTTCGATGAAAATGAATATACCTTAATTCATAAATGCTATATAACCGAAAAGCAGATGACCCCTCTTAAAAGCATCTCGGATGCCCCCGACGACACGATGATGGTTGCCATATGGATGAGCGAGGACAGGATATCCGAAGCAACAGAGATCGCAAAGGAAATGGGTCTTCATAAAAAATATGAATTTGTTAAGGGCTTCCGTTTAGCCTTCGAGCTGATTCCCTTGGGAGGCGGCAAGGGCAGGGCGGCAAGAGAGCTTAAAAGAATTGAAAATTGCCACACTCTTATAACAGCGGGCGATAATTTTAACGATATTTCAATGCTTAAAGCTGCCGATATTTCCTTTGCGCCGAGAAATGCGGTTGAAGAAATAAAAAAAGCGGCAACGGTTTCTTTAAAAAGAGACTGCAACGAGGGAATTTTCCCCGAAATTATAGAATATCTCGAAAGGAATCAAAAATGAACGATTATCTAAGATATTGGGAAGAAGCAAGAGCCTTTGAAGAGGCTTTGATGTTGGGCAACGGTAGGCTTGGCGCTACTCATTATGGTGGCGCTATAAACGACCGCTTCAGTATAAACGAAGCCACTCTTTGGTCAGGCTATCCCGAGATGGAACGTGCGCCGGAAAATGCCCCCAAAACCTTCAAAAAAATGCAAAAGCTTGCGCTCGAAAATAGATATTCCGATTTGGAAAAGCTTTCCTGTTCCTCATTTTCGGGAACCTCCTCTCAATGCTTTCTTCCTTTTTGCAATTTGAGGCTCATCGCCCCTGAAGGCGAGGTTTCGGGCTATGAAAGGCTCCTCGATATGCGAAACGGAATCTCCGAGGTTACTTATAATATAGATGGTGTTAAAATCAAAAAGCAGGCCTTCGTTGATTTTTCTTCGGGCGTGCTTGCCATTAAAATCGAGGCCGAAAAAAGCCAAAAAGAGCTTATGATTTCGCTTGACTCTCTGCTTTTGTGTGATATCATCGCAAGTGATGAAAGCGGTCTTATTTTGCGCGGAACAGCCCCAATTCTCGAGTATATTATAGGCGCCCGCGATGATAAAAATCTCCTCCCGAAATATTCTGAAGAGAATAAAAGAAAGGGTATGCGCTTTTGCGGTATGGTTTTTGTAAAAACCGATGGCGAAAAGAGACTATCTAATAATAATATTCTATTGGAAGGCTTCAAAACCGCCGAGATCTTCTTTTCCGGCGCAACCTCCTTTAACGGCTTCGATAAACACCCTTTCTTAGAGGGCAAGGATGAAGAAGCTATCGCTTGCTCCTATCTTTCTAATGCGAGGGAAAAGGGCTTCGATAAAATGAAAGAGGAGCATAAAGCCTTATTTTCAGACCTTTATTCAAGATGCGAATTGAATATATCCGAAGAGGATAAAAGAAATACCGATGAAATCCTTTCGGAAGGAAGCGGGAATTCTCGATACGAGCTGCTTTTCAACGTTGGAAAGTATTTAACCATTTCCGCTTCTCGCGGATCTGAGCCCGCTAATCTTCAAGGGATTTGGAATGAGCATCTCATCGCGCCTTGGAAATCTAATTACACAACTAATATTAATATCGAAATGAACTATTTTCCAACCCTTCGCTTGGGGCTTTTCGAATGCTTCGAGCCTTATGTGAGGCTTGTCAAAGAGCTTGCAATAAGGGGCGAAAGGGTGGCTAAGGAATGGTATAATATAGATGGCATTCTGGCGCATCACAACTGCGATCTCTGGCGAAAGGCCGAGCCCGCAGGCGACGGAATGGATTATTGCGGAAGCTTTTCTTTTTGGAATGGTGCATTTTCCTGGATGCTTTCGGCAGTTTTCGAAAAATACGAAAAACAAGAAGACGTTGAATTTTTGAAAAGTATTCATCCTTTTCTTTTAAAGGCTTCAAACGCATGGCTTGAGCTATCGGTTGAGGATGAAGAAGGAAGGCGTTTCGTCTGCCCTGCAACAAGCGCTGAAAACAGCTTTTTTATTGATGGGAAG
>JAZORV010000276.1:0-2338 GCA_045656785.1 Acutalibacteraceae bacterium
GCCACATTCGGGGCAATGGGGAATGCCGACCCTCGCATATAACAAACGAAGATAATCATGAATTTCGGTAACCGTTCCAACTGTTGAACGGGGGTTTTTGGAGGTTGTTTTCTGGTCTATCGAGATAGCGGGAGAAAGCCCGTCGATGCTATCGACCTTCGGCTTTTCCATCTGCCCTAAAAACATTCTGGCATAAGAGGAAAGCGATTCAACGTAGCGCCTTTGCCCCTCGGCATAGATGGTATCAAACGCCAAAGAGGATTTACCCGAGCCTGAAAGCCCGGTTAAAACGATAAGCTTATCCCTCGGGATTTTTATATCGATATTTTTAAGATTGTGTTCACTTGCGCCTTTTATAACTATCTCTTTGCTCGACAAACCATATTCCTCCATTTTATATATACACTATACATTATACAATATTAATTTTTTAAAGTAAACCTTTTTTATTCATTTTTTAACATTTTTCTCAAAAAAAAACGAGGGTTGGTGTGCTCCAACCCTCTGAGTCTTATTTGCTTGCGCGAAGCTTAGCAATTCTATCGCGGATATTGGCGGCGTGCTCAAATTCGAGCAGCTTTGCCGCCTGCTTCATTTCTTCTGTCAGGCGCTTTATGAGCATTTCCTTTTCCATTCGGCTCATTTGCTTAATGGGCTTATCGTCATCAACCTTCTTGGTGATTTCGATAACGTCGCGAACATCCTTAATAATAGTTTTGGGAGTTATACCATTAGCCTCGTTATAAGCCATCTGAATTTCCCTTCGGCGGAAGGTTTCGCTTATTGCCCTTTCCATAGAGGGCGTTACGCTATCGGCATACATTATAACCTGACCGCCCGCATTTCTTGCGGCTCTGCCGATGGTCTGAATAAGGGAGGTTTCGCTTCGAAGGAAGCCCTCCTTATCGGCATCGAGGATGGCAACGAGGGAAACCTCGGGGATATCGAGGCCCTCTCTTAAGAGGTTGATTCCAACGAGAACGTCAAATTCTCCAAGCCTCAGGTCGCGGATTATCTGCATTCGTTCCATCGTGTCGATATCATAATGCATATAGCGAACCTTTATATCGAGATTTTCGAGGTATTCGGTTAAATCCTCCGCCATCTTTTTGGTGAGGGTTGTTATAAGCACCCTCTCGCCTTTTTCGGCTCTTATATTTATTTCCGAAACGATGTCATCTATCTGCCCCTCAACGGGTTTCACGATAACCTCGGGGTCTAAAAGACCCGTTGGACGGATAACCTGCTCAACGATTCTCGCAGAGAGATTTTCCTCAAATTCCTGCGGAGTTGCCGAAACGAAGACCGCCTGATTTACATGGCTATAAAATTCATCGAAATTAAGGGGGCGGTTATCAAAAGCCGAGGGAAGGCGGAAGCCATAATCAACGAGGTTTTCCTTTCTCGCCCTATCTCCGCCAAACATACCGCGAACCTGCGGCAGAGTTACGTGCGATTCATCGACAAAAAGCAGAAAATCATCGGGGAAATAATCGAGAAGCGTAAACGGAGTTGAGCCCTTGGGTCTTCCCGAAAGCACGCGAGAATAGTTTTCAACACCCTTGCAGATGCCAATTTCTCTGAGCATTTCAACATCGTATTCCGTTCTCTGCCTTATTCTCTGCGCCTCGATAAGCTTGCCCACCGATTCAAAATATTCAACCCTTTCTTCCATTTCGGAAAGGATGTTTTGAAGGGCAATTTCCTTTTTATCATCGGGAACAATATAATGCGAAGCGGGATAAATTGCCGCGTGGCTTAAAAGATTTTTCAGCTCGCCCGTTAAGGTGTTGATTTCGGAAATTCTATCAATTTCATCCCCGAAAAATTCAACCCTTATGGCGGTATCTCCCGAATATGCGGGGAAAATTTCAACAACGTCTCCACGAACGCGGAACTTATTTCTTATAAAATTAAGGTCGTTCCTCTCATACTGCAGTTTAACGAGCTTGCGAAGAAGGTCATCTCGGCTCATCTCGTTGCCAACGCGCAGAGATATTATCATATTTCGATAATCAATCGGGTTTCCGAGGGAATATATACAAGAAACCGAAGCCACGATTATAACGTCTCGCCTTTCAGAAAGCGCGCAGGTTGCCGAATGGCGAAGCTTATCGATTTCATCGTTTATCGCAGAATCCTTTTCAATATAGGTATCCGTTCCCGGGATATAAGCCTCGGGCTGATAATAGTCGTAATAGGAAACAAAATACTCCACCGCATTCTCAGGGAAGAATTCTCTGAACTCACTGCAAAGTTGTGCGGCAAGTGTTTTGTTGTGAGCGAGAACGAGCGTAGGACGGTTCAAATTTGCAATAATATTTGCCATAGTGAAGGT
>JAZORV010000277.1:0-7963 GCA_045656785.1 Acutalibacteraceae bacterium
CATCAGCTGTTGGCGCAGATATAATGGTCGGTTCGCTAATTAAAAATCCCGGTGGCGGAATTGCTCCAACGGGTGGATATATCGCAGGAAAACATGAACTTGTTGAAAAATGTGCTTATAGATTAACTGCTCCCGGAGTAGGCCGAGAGGTTGGTGCAACCTTAGGTCATTTAAGAGAACTTTATATGGGCGTTTTTAATGCTCCGCATGTTGTTGGAGAGGCTTTAAAAACCGCAGTATATACATCTGCTTTGTTTAAAGAATTAGGCTTCGGCGTAACACCCGAGCCGCAAGAGATAAGAGGTGATATTATTCAGGCTGTCTTGCTCGAAAATCCTGATAATCTTATTGCTTTTTGTCAGGGAATGCAGTCGGGCGCGCCTATAGATTCTTTTGTTACTCCGGAGCCATGGGATATGCCGGGGTACGATAGCAAGGTTATAATGGCCGCAGGCGCTTTTACGGGTGGAGCTTCTATTGAGCTTTCTGCCGATGCTCCGTTAAGAGAGCCTTTTGCTGCATGGATGCAGGGTGGAATCAATTTTGATAGCGGTAGAACAGGTGTTTTATGCGCTGCAAAGCTGATGATGGAGAAAAATCTTATATAAAATTTTAAAACCGAAGCATGAGCTTCGGTTTTTTGTATATTTTTTAAAAATCTGTTCAAAAATAGTATTAAATAAACTTTTTGGAGAGATAGTATGAAAAGAATAATATTGTGTGCTTTGATTATTAATATTGCCCTTTGTTGTTTTGGCTGTTCATCATCCGATAATAAAGAAAATTCAAGCCTTGTTTCAAAGCCGAGTCTTTCAAGTTCGCAAGATGATAAGGAAGACATAAATTTTCAAGAAATGACAGTAATTGATAATAAAAAATGCCTTTTAAAGATAACGGAGCTTAAGAAAAAAGATGACGTCGAATATGAGCTTCGAATTTTGTGCGAAAACAAATCGGATAATAAAAAATATATGTTTTCTCTTGATTCATTATCTGTTAATGGTTTGCAGTTAACTCCGTTATTTGCAAAAGAAGTTGCAGCGGGAAAAACTGCAAAAGATACAATCAGCGTTTATGACGAAGAGCTTGAGGATAATGAAATTTCTAAAATAACCGATATTGAGCTTTCTTTCAGGGTTTACGATTCTGAAAATTTGATGTCAAAAGATATAGCTAACGAAACGGTAAATATCTATCCTTATGGTGAAAATGAGATAACAACATTCTTGAGAAAAGACGATGAAGACGATTTTCTTCTAGTTGATAACGAGAACATTAAAGCGGTTTTGATAGATTATGATGAGGATGATATCTGGGGATATGCGGCGGAGCTTTATTTAGTTAATAAAACTGATAAGCAATTAATGTTCAGCACGGATGACGTTTCGATTAATGGAGTTATGGCGAATCCGCTTTTTGCGAAATCAATAAAGCCCGCCAAAAGCGCGTTTGCTTCGATATCTTGGTCAGAGGATGCTTTAAAAGAAATTGATATAAATGATTTTGATGAAATAAAAGATATTGAGCTTACTTTAAGAGTTTACGATTATGATAATGTTTTAGATGAAGATATATTTAAGAAAAAGTTTAATTTAAAGCCATAAAAATAAGCCTCCGAAAAGGAGGCTTAAATTATTTGTTTTGAGCTTTAATTTGGCGGATGTCCTTGCCATCAAAAAGAAGTGAAGTATAGTTACCGATAAATCTTGAAGAAACGCGAGGTGTGTATTTTTCGGCAATTTCAGCCATTGTTAAATTGGTATTAACGATAGTTGATTTTCCTTTAAGAATTCTTGAATTTATAACATTATAGATCGCAGATTTGCCGAAGCTTGTTAAAAACTCCGTTCCCAAATCATCTATTATAAGAAGGTCGCAATCGTTCGAGGTTTCATAAACGTCAATTTTTAGATTCGAACGATTATAGCGCTCTCTTTCAAGATTTGATATGAACTCATCTGCGCTCGAATAATAAACGGAATAACCTTTTTTGAGAACCTCGTTTCCGATTGCGATAGACAAATGAGTTTTTCCGAGACCTGTGCCTCCAATAAAGAGGAGGTTTTCAGATTTCGGAAATTCAGAAGCGAACTTCTTTATATAATTAAAATTCTTTTCCATTCTGAGCTTAGGTGCAATCTTTGCCTCGCCCTCGCTCGGATAATAATCAAGATTAAAATTATCAAATCTGCAATCCGAAAAAGGCGCAGCGCTAGAGAGCTCTTCGGTTTGGATTTTCTTTGCGAGTAGCTCAACACATTCGCAATATTTTCCGTTTAAAACGCCGGTGTCCTTACATTTTTCGCAAACGAATGGAATTTCAAGGTTAACTCCGACGGAAAGCTTTGCTTTTTCTTGCATTAATGCTTCAGTTTTTTCTTGAATTTTAAAAATTTCTTCCTTATTGCCCGAAAAACTCTGCATTACTACCTGCATTCCAAGCTTCTGAAGCTCATTTTCAATCTCTTTTATGCGCGGAAAATCTGCATATATCTTTTCCTTTAAAGCTGCTCTTTTTGTGTCTCCGGCTTGAAGGTCTTTGCGCTTTTGCTCGAGAGCTTTATCATAAATATATTTTGAAAAACCCATTTTAATCGCTCCTTAATCGGGGAGAATATTTTGCAAGGAATCATTGAAGGCATCGAGATCATATTTTTCGATACCGCCTTTTGTATCGTTTGATTTTGCGCGCTCGGCATCAAGTGCTTCAATATCTTCGGTAGATTTAACGCCTGCTTTATGCCATGAATCAAGAATCTTCTTTATATAATCCATTGAAAGCTTCGAGGTTGCATCAACACATTTATCATAAGCTAACGTCAAGATGCTATCATCAAATCCATATTCATATATCCATTGATGCGAAAGGGAAGATTCCTTTTTGCTCGGCATTCTGAAAGGAATACCCATAGCTTTTGAAACTCTGCTCCATGCGCTTTTATGTTCATAATATTCATTGATTTTGGCTTCGGCGTTTTGAACGGTTGAAACGCCATCGTTAAGCCAGGAAACAGCAGTTTTTTCAATAAAACCTAATGTTGCCTTGTTTTCGGTAACAGCAAAGGAGATAAGCATTAAAATAATTGATGGTTCAAGACCTTCTGAATCATAGAGCCAAACTATTGTTGAGGCTTCGTTTTGTTTCAAAGGTCGGCTAAGCTTCATCTGAGCTTCTCGTAGCAAAAATTCAATATTTTTATCTTGGCTTCCAAGCTGGGATATTTCATCTCTTGAAGGTTTAACAATTTCTTTTCTGATTATTTTCTTGTGCGGTTTTTGCTTAGGCTCGGTAATTGCGAAGGTAAGAGCTTCATCATCTTTCAAAAAGATTCCAAGATCTGCCCAATAGTTCAAAGCATCCTGAACGTCGGGGATTGACAACGAAAGCTTTTCGGAGATCTTTTCAGGGTCAATTCCGTTTGCGCAGTCTTTTAGCGCTAATAGTAAAATTTTCAATTGTGTAGCACCTGCAAGCTTTATGTATTTCTCTGCAACAGCCGATGGAACCAGAAATACGGAAGCAAATTCCGCAGGATTAATTTTATATCCCATAAAATCCCCTCAAAAATTATATATGCGGTCGAAAAAACCGGTGCACTTGATTTTTGCGCACCGGCATTTCCCGGAATTATTTATCTCTTAAAGCTTTCTCAAGCCATACGGAAGCCATATCTAAAGCGCTGTAAAGGCCAACCTTTTCGCTTTTTTTAACGATTCTTTCAACAGCGCTTACTTTTTCATCGGTAAGCATTAATTGAACAAGCACCTTTTCAGCAACTTCCATATCGCCGATTTTCTTAGTATTCATAACTCTTAGCATAATAACATATTTATCGGACATTTTGCCATAATAAATTTCTTCGCCTTTTCTAACTAAAGGCTTTCCTTTATATGTTAAAAACTTTGCATCAGCCATTAAATTCAACTCCTAATCTTTATCTTATATAATATTATCATAAAACGTAGCCTTTGTAAAGAAGAAAAAATTAAAGGCAGGAAAAAACCTGCCTTTAAAATTAATTGGAAACATAAAACTTAACCATATTCTGAAGAAGAATATCTCTGTCTATCTTCCTTATAAGGCTTCGAGCGTTATTATGAGTTGTGATATAAGTCGGGTCTTCCGAGAGAATATATCCAACTATTTGATTGATAGGATTATAGCCCTTTTCTTTTAGCGCATTATAAACCTGGAACATAATCTCGTGAATTTCGCGCTCTTGCTCGTTGCCAAGAGAAAACGTCATAGTCTTATCATTCATAACTCATCACTCCTTGTATTTAATATTACTATAAACTCAACAAAAATGCAAGAGAAAATTGATTACTTTCTCAAATTTGCTCCGAGTGCCTCAAGCTTTGCAAAAACTTTATTCATAACAGCTTCAACCTGAGCGTCAGTTAATGTTTCGTTTTGTGAACGGAGTGTAAGGCTATATGCTACACTCTTCATTCCTTCAGGAATCTGTGAACCTTCGTAAACATCGAAAAGGTTAACGCTTTCACAAAGTGCGCCGGCTCCTTGGCGGATAGCATCATCAAGAGATCCTACGGGAATGTTCTTTTCGCAAAGAAGAGCGATATCTCGAGAAACAGCAGGGAACTTTGGAAGAGCCTTATAAATAGTGGGCTTTTTCTCGAAATTGTAAATGGGTAGAAGTTTGATTTCCGCAACGTATACCTTCTTATCAAAACCATATTTATTGGCAACTATCGGATGAAGCTCACCGAAGTAACCAATAGCTTCGTTTTGGAAGATAACTGATGCTTGTCTTCCGGGATGAAGGAAGGTCTCAAGGGATCTTTCAAATTTAATTGGCATTCCAAAGCCTTCGTATATATCTTCTATAATACCTTTGAGGCTAAAGAAGGATTCATTATCACCATATATACCGAGCGAAAGGGCAGGCACCTCATCGGGTTGTTCTGTTGCAGGAATTTGCTTTGCAATAAAAATCTTGCTCAGCTCAAACATTCTTGCGCTTTCAATTTTTCTGCTCATATTGGTTGAAAGAACAGTGAGCATACTTGTTATAAGCTGGGTTCTCATAGAAGAATATTCTTCACCCAAAGGATTGAGGATTCTTATCATATTATTTCTTGCATCATCCTCTGATAATCCAAGCGGTTCTAATGCTTTAGAGCTGATGAAGGAATATGTTGCGATTTCTCTCATAGAATCATCGATAAGAATGTTTTTAATCTTATCTGCCTTGAGCCTTTCGGGGAGCATTTTGCCTCTTAAAACCTCGCCCTGCATTTTAGTTCCTTCCATATGGTCATAGCCATAGATTCTTATAACTTCTTCAGCGATATCTGCTTTTCCTTCGATGTCATCGCGGAAGGAGGGGACAAAGCAATTAAGCATTCCGTCTGTTTCCTCGGTCTTAACTCCTAATCTGTTAAGGATATCAACCATAGTTTCCGTTGGAACGGTAATACCGAGAAGATCGCAAACGCTTTTGGCAGTAACCTTAAGCTCGCGGTCGGTCGGGAGACCTTTGTTAAGGTCGATAGCGCCTTCAATTATATCACCTGCATCGAATTCATAAATAAGACCTAATGCGCGATTCATAGCGTATTCAACGTTGTTTATATCAACGCCATGCTCAAATCTCGAGCTGGCTTCGGTTCTCATTCCGAGAGCACGAGCAGTTTTTCTGATATTATCTCTGCGGAATTTAGCACATTCTAAGAAAAGGTCTTTGGTATCAGGCTTGATTTCACTGTTGAAGCTACCCATAATTCCCGCAAGGCAGGAGGGATTCTCAGCATCTGCAATAACGAGCATTGATTCGTTAAGCTCGTGGTCTTTTTCGTCAAGGGTCTTTATAGCCTCTCCATTTGTTGCGTTTCTGATGATGATTTTATCGCCCTTAACGTCGCGCTTATCAAAAGCATGCATCGGCATTCCTGTTTCAAGCATAACAAAGTTGGTGATATCAACAATATTGTTGATCGGGCGCATTCCGGCTGATTTCAGGCAGGTCTGCATCCATTCGGGCGATTCTTTAACTCTGAGATTTTTAACAACTCTGCCGAGATATCTTGGGCAAAGGTCATAATTTCTGTTCTCGAGAGAAATATGCTCGTTAATATCTCCGCCAACTGTTTTATATTCGGGCTTCGGCATATTAAAAGGTTTATTTAAAACTACCGAAACCTCCCTTGCAATACCTAAAACGCTCTGGCAATCGGGACGGTTTGAGGTGATGGAAAAATCAATAATATAATCATCAAGCTCAAGAATTTCTTTCATATCCGTTCCGGGAGCTGGCTCGCCTTTGAGAATAAGGATGCCATTAACGGAAGCTCCTTCATAATCAGCTTCGGTTAAGCATAATTCCTCACCCGAACAAAGCATACCGTTTGAAGGAAGTCCGCGAAGCTTTCCTTTAGTTATTTTCATTCCGTTCGGAAGCAGGGATTTATGAAGCGCCGCAGGAACATAGGCGCCTTCAAAAACATTTTGCGCGCCCGTAATTATCTGAACAAGCTCATCTTTTCCAACGTTCATCTGGCAAATTTGCAAATGATCGGAATCAGGATGTTTTTCTATTTTTTCAATTTTTCCGACAACAACGTTTTTCATGCTTTCGGAAAGGTTTATGAGTTCTTCTATTTCGAAGCCTGCGAGGGTCATTTTATCGCAAAGTTCTTCAACAGGAACAGTTATATCAACGTAGCGTTTAAGCCATTTTAAAGAAACTTTCATTGCTTTTCTCCTCCTTATTTGCTAAACTGCTCAAGAAAACGTTTGTCGTTTTCGAAAAGTAAGCGAATGTCGCTGATTTTATATCTTGTGGTTGTAAGTCTGTCAAGACCGATTCCGAAAGCAAAGCCTGTATATTCTTCGGGATCAATGTTGCAATGCTTCAAAACGTTAGGATGAACCATTCCGGCACCTAAAATTTCGATCCAACCCGTACCTTTGCAAACGCGGCATGATTTGTCCTCGCCCTTGCATTTTGGACAGCTAACGTCAACCTCAACGCTAGGCTCTGTAAAGGGGAAGAAGGAGGGACGGAATTTAACCTTTGTATCGCTTCCGTAAATCTCCTGAGCAAATTGTTCAAGAACACCTTTAAGGTCGCACATAGTTATGCCCTTATCAACAACAAGACCTTCGATCTGATGGAAAACGGGGGAATGGGTTGCATCAACTTCGTCGGCTCTGTAAACTCTTCCGGGGCAGATAATTCTGATGGGAGGCTTTCTTGTTGTCATTGTTCTGATCTGAGCAGCAGAGGTCTGCGTTCTCAACAGCAGGTTTTCTGCAATATAGAAGGTATCCTGCATATCTCTTGCGGGATGGTCCTGAGGAACGTTGAGAGCTTCAAAATTATAGAAATCGGTTTCAAATTCCGGACCATCAACAACGTCGAATCCCATTGAACGGAAAATATCTATCATATCATCAAGAACGATATTAAGGGGATGAAGACCGCCTTTTTCGGTTTTGACTCCCGGCATGGTAACGTCGACTGTTTCTTCCAAAAGCTTAGCATCGATAGCTTTTGTTTTTAAAGCTTCGGAAGTTGCATCAATTTGTCCTTCGATTTCGCTTCTGATTTTATTTGCTAATTGACCGATAATCGGTCTTTCCTCGGGGGAAAGAGATCCCATCTGCTTTAATATGGCAGTAAGCTCGCCCTTTTTGCCTAAATATTGAATTCTGATAGCCTCGAGCTCTTTTTCGTCATTAACATTTGCTAAAACCGATAAAGCCTCGGTCTTGATTGCTTCAAGCTTGGTTTTCATTAAATTTAACCTCCTAAAAATAAAAACAGGCTATGCCCCTAAATTACTGGGACGAAGCCTGAAATCTCCGCGGTACCACCCGTTTTCTTGCTAACAAAAGCAAACACTCTTGCGATTTTCTAACGGAATCACCCGTCAGCACCTACTGCATTTTTCAGCACCGCCGCTCCGAAGGGAATTTCATTCTCTATGTATGCAAATA
>JAZORV010000278.1:0-8105 GCA_045656785.1 Acutalibacteraceae bacterium
AAAATAAATACAAATAAAATAACACCAACAAACAGACCAGCCCTCTTTATGTACGGTCTTACAATAAAGGCTAACCCTTTTTTTGAAATTATTTTCACTCGGACCATAACGTTTTTTCTTAATTTTCGGATTTTTAAATAATCCTTAATTTTTATGTTAGCGTATATCACTTCTCCAAATCTTTTGATATTCCAAAGAGAAATAGAGTTTGCTGCGCAAATATTTATAAATCTCTCAGGAAAATCTCCCGATATTCTGATTCTAACATACCCCTTTAAAAATCTAAGAAACAATATAAACATTATGTGCCTCCGAATTAAAGCTCATATCCGATATTAGAAAAATTACCTTTGATAATAGCCGTTGATGATTCATATGAGTGAAGCGTAAGTCCATCTCCTTCAAAAATCAGAAAACCGCCCCTAACGTTTAAAACTATCCTTTTATCGCTATAGTCATTAACTCCTCTGCAATCTTCAACGATTGCTTCTTTATTAAAATTCAATTCAACCTTGCTCATTAAGACATTATTTTTTGAAAAATCTGACGTTATGTCTCCAATAAGCTTTATTCTTGAAAACTTACCTTTTTTTAAAACGTCCAATTTTTTGCTTTTAGCCATAGATTAGCCCCCTTTATTTAATTATATAAAACTTTTTTAAATCATATACATTTCTTAATTGGGGGTTATAACTTGAAAACTAATCGAGCGTTGAAAATGTTGATTTCAGTATCTGTAACTTTAGTTGGGATTTATCTTATAAACTTATCAGAAATCATATCGAACGGTGCAAAATATGGAATATCGTTATGCATTAAATCAGTCATTCCGTCCCTTTATATCTTTACAATTCTTTGCATATTCATAATAAAATGTGATATATTCAACAATTCTTTTTTCTCAAAATTAACAAAAACGATATTTGGAATTGATGAAGAAAAAGGAATTGTATATTTTCTATCTCTTTTCTGTGGATATCCAATCGGTGCAAAACTCATAAACGAACTATATAATATGAGGAAAATTCCAAGAAAAGAAGCAGAAAAAATGGTTTTGTTTTCATCAAATCCAGGACCATCTTTTTGTATTTCAGCTGTTGGCATCGGTTGCTATAATAATGATAAAATCGGGCTATTCCTTTTTTTATCATGCATCTTATCTTCTATCATTTGCATCAGATGTTATCACCCCGGAGAAAATACATTAAAAACTTCTAAAATAAGCTACGTGAATTATAGAGATGGATTTTTATTCTCAATCGACAGTGCTAACAAAACTTTATTATCAATATGCGGATGGGTTGTTTTATCAAGCTCAATTATTTATGCTTTAAACTCTTTTAATATCAATTCTCCTTTAATATATGCAATAGAGATAACGTCCGGAGCATTTTTTGTTGCAAAAAAATATTCAGTATATATTCTTGCGTTTTTATTGGGTTTTGGTGGGTTTTCAGTTCATTTTCAAATACTTTCAAATGCTAAAAACGTAAAGCCCAACTATTTAAAATTTTTAATAGCCAGAATTATCCATGGCGGTTTATCTTTTGTTATTTTATATTTATTGCTAAAAATTTTTCCTCAAGAATTGGCGGTCTCTTCAATAAAGATAATTTCTGTAAATGAAAATAATTCTATTTTTTCTTCCGTCTGCCTTGTGGCATTTATATGCGCAAGTATGATTTTCTTACAGAGTAAAATCAAGACAAAACAATAAAAACGAGAAATTATCAATTTTTCATTATTCATTCGAAAATCCTTTTTTAATGAATAATGAATGATGAATATTGAAAAATGAATAATACAAACAAAAATCCGTCCTCTTTCGAGAACGGATTTTCGTTTGGTGCCGCTGACCGGACTTGAACCGGTACGGTATCGCTACCGAGGGATTTTAAGTCCCTTGTGTCTGCCTATTCCACCACAGCGGCAAACAACATTAGATATTATATATGCTAAATGGCGAAATGTCAAGCGATTTTATATTATTTTTTTAGTTTAAATTAAAACTCATCATTGTCTCTAATGGCGTGGGATACTTTATAAATATCTCCACCGCCCATCGTAATAATCAAGTCTCCCGGCTTTGCGCAGTCTTTAATTTCAGCTATTGCTCCTGCAAAATCACGAACACAAACACAGTTATGAATCTTTTCTGCAAGATGTTCGGAAGATATTCCGTAGGTATTCTTCTCGCGAGAACCCATAATAGGAGTCAATATAACCTTATCTGCAATATTAAGAGCATCTATAAATTCCTCTTTAAGCATAGCCGTTCTTGAGAAAGTGAATGGTTGAAAAACAGCTATAATTCGATTATAGCTTAAAGATTTTGCGGCATTTAAGGTTGCTTTAATTTCTGTTGGATGATGGGCATAGTCATCAGCATAAGTAACCTCATGCTTTGTGCATAAAAACTCGAATCTTCTGCCTGCACCTGTAAATTTTTCTGAAGCAGATTTAATAGATTCAGAGCAAATTCCCAGCCAATGTGCAACACTGAAAGCGGCAAGAGCATTATAAACGTTATGCTCTCCCGGAGCAGAAAGTTCAAGTTCGGTAAGCCTCTCACCTTCTTTAAAAACGGAAAAAATCATTCCCCTTTTACCGGGTCTTATATTCCGCGCATAATAATCGTTGTCATCTTTTAATCCAAAAGTTATGACATCTGCTGAAATACCATCTGCAGCTTTAAGGCAAAGCTCATCGTCTCCATTAACAAATGCTATTCTGCCCATAGAAATAAACTTTCTAAAAGAAGCCGTCAGATTCTCCATTGTCTTGAAATATTCAAGATGATCGTTATCAATATTTAGAAGCAGAGAAATATCAGGAGAAAGCTGCAAGAAGGTATCAACGTATTCGCAAGCTTCACACACCATATATTCGGAATTTCCTGCTCTACCATTTGCGCCAATAAGCGGCAAAAGACCGCCGATAACTGCGGTAGGGTCGTAATCATTAAGTATAAGAATTTGCGAAAGCATAGATGTTGCAGTTGTTTTTCCGTGTGTTCCGCAAACTCCAATAACGTTTTCAAACTTTCTCGTTATAGCGCCAAAAAGTTCCGAGCGCTCCATGGTTGGAATTCCTTTTTTCTCAGCTGCAACAATTTCAGGGTTATCTTTCGAAATAGCGGCCGAATAAACAACAAGCTCTGCGCCCTCAACATTTTCTTCACTATGACCCATGAACGTTTTTATTCCCAGAGCGCGAACTCTTTTTAATGGATCGCCTTCATTATTATCAGACCCTGTAATAACATAACCCTTGGAATGAAGAATTTCAGCTAAAGGGCACATTCCGGATCCACCAATACCAATCATGTGAATCCTTTTGATATCGTCAAGAAATTTTTCATTTTCTCTTATAATTTTCATAAAAAGAGACCTTCCTTTATTTTTTCATATATATTATATTACTTTTATGGCAAAAAATAAACAGTTATTTAAAAATATTTTCAAATATTTGGTAATTTAACAAATGATTTTAGCAAGAATATAATGTACTAAAACTAATCAGAGGTTGATATAAATGAAAAATATTTTGTATATCGGAGGCGACGAAAGAAATATTCATATTTATGATACGCTGAAAAATAAGTTTGAAAATTCTGATATAATCGCCTTTAAAGATAAAGAATATGACAAAGAAAAGATAGCCAACGCTGAAATAATAATCTTGCCGATTTTATCATCAAAGGATTCTGTTTCCTTATATTCACCACTTTACGAGAAAACTATAAAAATCGATGAAATGTTATCCGATATAAAAAAAGCAAAAGCAATTATCGGCGGAAGAATTGATCTAAAAACAAAAGAATTCGCTCAAAGGAATAAAATCAGATGTATAGAATACATAGAATTAGAAAATTTTAAATCCCTCAATGCTATCCCAACTGCCGAAGCGGCTCTATCAATTGCAATACTAAACACAAATAAAACGATTTGGCGCTCTAAATGTTTGGTTGCCGGATACGGATGTATCGGCAAATATCTTTGCTTTTTGCTTCAAGCTCTTGGAGCCGAAGTAACCGCCAGCGCCAGAAAGGAGAAAGATTTTAACGAGCTAAAAAGAAAGAATATAAATTTCATTAACACGTCAGATATTAATACAAATTTAGAGAATTTCGATATAATTTTCAATACAATACCTCATAGAATATTCCAAGAAGAAAAGATAAAAGAATTAAAAGAAGATACGCTACTAATCGATCTTGCTTCCGCACCATATGGTATTAACCACGAAAACAATAAAGACTATAAATGCAAAATTATGCTTTCATCTTCCCTTCCGGGAATTTATTCACCCAAAACTGCCGCTAAAATAACAACAGACGTTTTAGAGGATATATTAAAAGAGGTGTTAGAATATGTCTAAAATCAAATTAGGATACTGCATTTGCGGTTCTTTTTGCACTATTGCCGAAAGTTTAAAGCAAATGGAGATTCTTTCAGAAAGCTATGATATTTTACCAATAATATCAGAAATTGTTAGCAAAACGGATACAAGATTTGGAAAATCAGAAGATATTAAAGCAAGAATAAAAGAAATCTGCCAAAAAGATATCATAGAAACCATAGCAAACGCTGAACCAATCGGCCCAAAGAACTTAACAGACATTATGATAATAGCCCCCTGCACAGGAAACACTATGGCAAAGCTTGCCGCAGGAATTGTTGATACCTCAGTTACAATGGCGGCTAAATCACATTTAAGAAATTCAAGGCCATTAGTAATAGCACCTGCAACAAATGATGCATTAGGCGCCGCTTCAAAAAACATCGGGACAATATTAAATTATAAAAACTATTATTTTGTTCCATACGGACAGGACGATGAAATCAAAAAACCAAAATCGATGGTTGCTGATTTTACTAAAATCCCGGAAACTCTGCTTGCCGCACTTAACGGCAAGCAGATACAACCGATAGTATTCTAAATTTCAATGCATTTCATCAATTTAAAAGAATAAATTATTCTTTTATTAACGGGAAGATTAAATATCTTTTCAACGGCTCTTGCATATAAATTAAGCTGAGCTGAATATTCTTTCTTATAATATTCTTCATCCTTAGAATTATCGGTTTTGAAATCAAGCAAAATGATTTCATCATTAAAAACAGCAATGCAATCCGCAATTCCTTGAACAAGAGTGTATTCGCTTAAGCTTTCAGGTATTTCAGGATTGAGCTCAGAGCAATTAATTCTGGTTATAAATCTATATTCTTTTAAAAGCTTTTCCGATTTTTTCATTAAGTTATAAACATCGCTTTTGAAAAACTCGGAAATTGCTTTTTTATCAATGACCTCAGCCTGCGCTTGAGTAAGGTAAAGCCACTCAGTTAGTCTTTCTAATTCTGAATCAATATCCTTGCTCGCCTTTTCAAAATCACAACATTCCATAAATTTATGATTAGCAGTTCCTTTTTCTGCAGGAGTTAACCCCTTGTCAGATAAGAAAGATGGTCTAGAGGAGAAACTATAATCTTTTATCTTGTCTTTCTTTAATATTTCGCTAACAGAGGTTTTCGCCGGAACTTTATTAAGAGATAAATAAGGATATTCGCTTTCGAATATATGAGAAAAATCAGGTATTTCAACTGAATCGCTCGAATCATCATTCAAACCTTCATCCAAAATTGTATCTTTATCTTCTGCATCATCCGTTTCTTTTATTGCTTCATCTGAAAGAGGAAAGTTTATATCGAAAGAACAATCATAATGAATAGTTGGAAAATCAATATCCGATCTTCTTAATGCAACTCCGTTTCTATGGCAAAGCAATGCAGTTAAAATCCATAGACCAAACGATTTAGCCTCAAATAGCGAGCCTTTAACAAAAGGTATACCATCAACCGAGGCTTTTATTGCGTTTTCAGTTGCTTTTTCAAGAAATTTCTCCCTATCTTTAACGGTAACGAACAGGACAAGTTTTTCTATCGCTCTTGTAAGCGCAACATAAAGAAGCCTAAGTTCTTCTTTATAAATTTTCGCTTTAACGGATGATGAGATACTGCGATAGGTGCAAGGCTTGATAATAGACCCATATTTCTCGCTATAAAAACTAAAAGCAGCCCCGCGCTCTGTATTGCAAACGCAACGTTCAAAAGTATCTCTTAAATTAAACTCTTTAGACAAAGAAGAAATTATACAAATCGGGAACTGTAAACCCTTTGAGCTATGAAAACTCATTACCCTGACTGCATTGGAATCCGATAAGACATTTGCAGAAAGATTGTTTTTCTTATCAGATTCAATATAATATACAAAATCAGATATGCCTTTTTCCTTATTGGTGCAATACGATGCAGCATGCTCGATAAGCAAATAGAGATTGGCCTTTTTAAGTTCTCCGTTTTCCATCGCAATGCAAATATCAAAAAAGTTGGTTTTAGAAAACAAATTCAAAAGAAGGCGGTCGACCGGTAATATTGCAGCAAGCTGACGAGCTTCCGATA
Source organism: Acutalibacteraceae bacterium (assembly GCA_045656785.1). Lineage (GTDB taxonomy): Bacteria > Bacillota > Clostridia > Oscillospirales > Acutalibacteraceae > UMGS1532. The sequence continues at coordinate 6,462 of JAZORV010000278.1, forward strand.
AAAAGCTCAGAAAATTCTTAACTTTAATATTTTCCTTAACATTCAAGAGGTTGTTATAAATTGATATTTTTGAATTTATAGCCCTAATTTCGCAAATTTCATCATCTGTAAAACCAAACATTGGAGATTTTAAAACAGCCAAAAGAGAAATATCATCGCTAGGGTTGTCTATAGTTTTTAAAAACGAAAGAGCAATTTTGATTTCGATTGCTTCAGAAAAAACCTCCGAAGGGCAATTTACGGGAATGTTTCTCTTTTCAAATACCTTTACATAGTGGTGAATAACTTTCTTCGGGCTTCGCATTAATAAAACAAAATCAGAAAATTTTGCTTTTCTTAGTCCTTCTTTCTCATCATGCAAGAAAGGTTCCCTTTTCATGGTTTCGATTATATAGTCCGCGATTTTTTCAGCCTCGGTTTCGAACGTAGAAACATCTTTTTCGGCCTCTATGAGATTCAATAAAACATCACTATTATCACCGTTATCATTAAACTTTCCGAGAGGAACAAGCGCCTCTTCCTCGTTATAATCCATGTCGGCGTCATGTACTGTCATAAAAGATTTAAAGATAAAATTATTGAATTCACATATTCCTTTTCTGCTTCTAAAATTGCCGGTCAGAACAACTTTACAAGGATTTTCGTCTTTTTCATAAAGAGGAAATGCGTTCTTCTTCTTAAGAAAATTATCGGGATTAGCATTTCTGAATCCATAAATACTCTGCTTAACATCCCCAACCATAAAAAGATTACGCTTAGTTTTGCTCAACTGATAAAAAAGCTCGTCCTGCAGATCGTTATTATCCTGATATTCGTCTACGAAAATTTGATCAAATCGATTATTAACAGCATTCAAAACCGCAGGATTGTTATTTACCAGCTCGAGCGCCATATGCTCTATCATATCAAAAGAGAATGTATTTTTTTCTTTGAAATGATTATTGATTTTATCTTTATAGTCAACAATCAACGACAAGACGTTTTCAATTATCGGCATAAAGCTTTGAAGAATTTCAACGGTTGTTGCATAATCATCAACAAAAACTTTACCTATCTTAACATTCAGCGTCGAAATCATATCAGTTGCTTCTTCGATGTCTTCGGTTTTTGTTGTCCATGAACTTTTAGTATAATCTGAAGCTATGTTTCTGATGCCATCCCAATCTTTATCATCGATAAACTTTGAAACATTCTCGATATATTCAACTGTTTCATTAATCGCGTCTATGTTTTGAGATTCAAAGTCTTCTTCCAATGATTTAACTGCCAGAAAATGCTGAACAGCAATTTTAACTGCATTAAATTCTTTCAGAATTTCAGCAAAATGTTCTTCTTTAACGATTGAATTATCGAAATCAAAAGCTGCGCCTCGATTATATTCGGCAATTTCCTCAAACCATTTTTCAGGATAAGGCATTGAACAACTTTTTTCATAAATAGAAGATATTATCTTTTTTAAAGCAGACTCATCGTATCCGTCCCTTAAATCCGAAATAGTTTTTAAAAAAGCCGGATCCTTCTGGCTAAGCTTTTCATATATCAGCTCATTTAAAAGATCTTCTTTTTCCTGTTCAAAAGAAATTTCATCAGCAATTTTAAAGTCTGCAGAAATTCCAAGAGAAGAAAAATTCTCTCTAACTAAAT